>JAHFOX010000030.1 GCA_023261445.1 Planctomycetota bacterium | reverse complement strand
ATTCAAGTGTCTCTGGGTTGACTACTGAAATATATTCAATTTTGGCTGTTTTACAGCTATTAACAATTTTTCCCATTTCCAGCAAAATTTCTCCTGTATTTGTAATACCAGCATTTGCCATTGATTGCGCCTTTACCAGCGATTTGTATAAACAAAGGGCGTCTTTCTTTTCTGTTTCGCCGAGGTAGGCATTTCTGGAACTCAAGGCTAACCCTTCCTTATCCCTAATTGTCGGGAGTATTTTTATATTAACATCTAAATTTAAGTCAGAAACTATTCTCTTAATAACAACTGTTTGTTGAAAGTCTTTTTGCCCAAAGTAAGCGATATCAGGTTTTATCAGATTAAATAATTTCAGCACAACCACGGCAACCCCCCTGAAATGACCCGGACGCGATTTGCCGCACAGCTTGTCCTCAAGATGTTCAGGTATAACCAATGTGCAAAAGCCGTTGGGATACATCTCTTCTTGTGCTGGACTGAACACTATATCCACTCCTTCGTTAGAAAGGAGTTCACAATCCTTATCAAACACTCTTGGATATTGTCTAAAATCTTCATTTTTCCCGAATTGCAATGGATTTACGAAAATACTTGCAACCACCCGATCGTTTTCCTTTCTTGCCTGTCTTACCAGACTCATGTGGCCTTCGTGCAATGCGCCCATTGTGGGAACAAAACCAATGGTTAATTGGTCTTTCTTTAAAGTTTGGATTTTATTTTTGATGTCCGTTATTGAAGTAATTATCTGCGACAATATATGTCTCCTGTCTTTTTACTATCGAATTAAACACATAATATAATAATTTATACGCTCTAAACAACTGATTTTTACACTTGCCTTAAAAGTAGCACGCTGTTAATATAAATTTTCTTTGTAATGTTTTTCAACTTAATTAATAAATGTAACTTACGGTTTTTTAGGAATACGGCTAATGCCAACAATGGAAATTTTTGAACGTGATAGTGTTTTGTTAACTCTCGAACTGCGTTTGCTTTCAATTATTATATTACTTTACGGCTTAAGCTGCGCAACGCATATTCTTCAGATAATCGTCAGCATGTTTCGCAGGCATTTTGTCGTGGGTAAGATTGCGACATACATGCTTTATGCGGCTGTCACTGCCCACACTGCTTTGATTATAATCAGGGGTATTGCAGAAGGAATGCCCCCGTTTCAGAGTAAATACGAATGCCTATCGTGGTTCGCATGGACGAATGTTCTGACTTACATCTATGTCCAGAGAAAATGGCCCCTTGTGCATTTTCCCGGCATATTTGTTTCAATGCTTTCTATTGCGGCGTTGTTTATTGCAACGAATAATTACGATCCTGTAGTCACACCCGTTTCGCCGGCGCTTCAAAGCGGCTGGTATGAATGGCATGTCATCATAGCATTTCTTTCCTATGCAGTGTTCGTGGTTAGCTGCTCTATGGAACTATCTTATTTATTTATAAGGCTCTTCAATCTTATAGAAAACTTGATTATTACCGGCATTAATAAAGGTATTAACGCACAAATTCGTAAAAGAGATTATTTAGATTACGGTCTTCCTTTTGAGGCATTAAATTCATTCCGACAAATGTCTTTTAAGCTGGTGCTTGCTGGTTTCCCTTTACTCACTTTTGGTATCGTTTCCGGCGCGGCGTGGGCTGATGATGCATGGGGACGATACTGGTCATGGGACCCTTTCGAGATATTATCATTGATTACATGGACAGCCTTTGCGATGTATCTGCATGCCATGTCGCTTCCTTCGTGGAGAAGGGTTGGCGGTTCTGTATTCAATGTGCTTGGTTTTTTCTGCATGTTGCTAACCTTTATGGGATCAGGCTGGCTTACACGGTTGTTTGGCTTATATAGTATGCATGCGTATTAATCCTTTCTGATTGTAAAAATATTATTATGAATAAATCCAATTTCCTGTACAGAACGTTTTCATCAGCAAAAACAGCCATCATCCTATTTATTATCCTTTTGGTTTTCTACCTTATTGGCAGTGTTTTACCTTATAAAGGGGATTACAATAATATAACTGTAACAGGCGGCTTACTTAAAGTTATTAAAAGTCTTGATCTCCTTAACGTATATTCCGGACCTTGGTTTCTAATCCTAGCCGCAGTATTTTTTGCCAATCTGATTGTTTGTACATACCATCGTTTTGTATATATTTTAAAGGAAAAACAACCCGTTCGACTGTCCACTGCATTCTTTTCAAATCAAAGTAATGCGGTAAAATTAACTTTTAATGGTGACGTCGTTGAAACTTCGAAAAAAACAGACTCATTCTTCCGCAAGCGTTTTTACAGGAGAAAACCTTCTGCCGTAGCCGGAGACAATATACAAGGAAACGTCTTTGTAAACGGGCTCTTTAATCCTTCGTGGCTGTCTATATTTTACCATTTTTCCATCGTTCTGACGCTAATTGGTTGTACCATTACATTTTTGTTTGCATTCGAAGGTGAAGTAACTATATTTCCAGACAAACCCTCCGAAGTGGCTCTTATCTCAAAAGATACTAATTGGAATAAGTGTGTTAATGCCGTGCGCAGTTGGTTTGGGAAAAGAGACACTGCTCAAAGAGAATGGGTTGTACCAAACGACAAAAAACTTATACTTTCACTAAAAGACTTCGGGATTAAATACACACAAAGACCCAAACTGAAGGATTATCCACGTTCTGGATTCATACCGCGCATGAATCAAGTATGGAATATTCAAAAACTATCAACCAGCGAAAACGAGGAAGAAAAAATATTCTCCCCGTGGTTATTTAAATTAATAGGCAATATAGCAATGACTTTAACGGGCACAAAAGAAGCCCACAAACTTTCTGTTTTTTCGCCCGAAGACACCTTTTTCCCAATAAAATATACAAGTCATTTAACATTACAAGAAAAGGAGCTTCCCGCAAGAGAAATTGACATTGAGGTAAACAGCCCACTACGCCACGGTGGAATAACTTTATACCAAAGCGCTTATAATTATAAGTTTGACATCTTTGTCAATGGCACAAAAGTAGGCATAAACGAAGAAGGAAAGTTCAATATTGCGGGAATAGACGGAACATTTGAAAAAGGAGATACTATAAAAGGGACATTTTATAAAAGAGATGGTGCTATATCCAAAATTAAACCATTTGTTAGACTATATTACACATCCAACGTTTCTGATAACAAATTGCCATCAAAAAAAGAAGACCTCGGCCGTTTTGAAGATGGACAAGAAAAAGTGGCGAAAGGTGTAAAAATTGTCATAAAAAACATAACTGCTGGGACAGTATTAAGCTATCGTCATGACCCTGGTTTAAAACTTTTGTGGATTGCTGCGCCAATGTTCTTCTTTGGAATGCTCTATAGGGCATGGGGAAGATGGTACACAGTATATTATCTTATAGAAAAGGCGGACAAAAATGTGAGTCTGTATTTACGCATACAGAAAAAGGGTATCTGGGCAGACGAAAATCGGATAATAAAAAATCTATCAAGAGAATTAATGTTTTGAGAAATCATATACAATATTAATTACGAATTAATAACACAACTTGAATGATTTGTAAATTTTTTCAAAATATGATATAACAAAAATAAAGCCGAAGGTGGTTTCTGGGTTTTTACCCTACTAGTGCCCCAACGCTAGTCTCCTTTTCTTCCACCTCCAGCTTATTTCTTATAATTTTACACAATTCATAAGTTCTCACTTTTCAGCTATATAGAAACTATTTTTATTCATTTCTCCTGCAAATTTGCAAAAGTTGTTTTGTGTGATATAATTAATGTGGAATTGGGGACGTGTAAATAGGGTTTAACGTTCCCTAAGGTGTTAACAAATGAATGAGTTGAGGAAGCACCTGTAATGAGTATTAGTAGTACCAAACGTCCCCAATTCTTAAGCGTTCTTTGAAAATATCAGTAGCGACAAAAGGCCACACGTAGCAAAATATAAAGAATATAAAGTGCGTTGAGCCTATAGCTTGCTACTGTTAATAATATAAACCTTATGAACTTTACTTAATATGCGGGGGTGATGTGGAAATATGAGGAAATTTGACTAACGGCTTGGTATAGCATTAAAAATATATCAGGCCGTTTTTATTTCTACTTGCTTAAATTAAAACTATATCCTTTGAATTCATAATACGTTCACAGTAGTGACATTGCAATCTTATAGGATTTTTACTAACTACGTGCAGCTTAGTTTCAATCTTGTGATGGTTGCTTACGCAATTAGGGTTGAAACATTTAACTATACCTTCAATAACTTCTGGAACTGCGACTTTAAATTTCTTAACAACTTCATAATCCTTAATAATGTTAACCGTAGCATTAGGTGCAATTAGCGCAATTTTATTTACCTCTTTTTGATCAATAATCTTTCCGCCAATTTTTATTATTCCTTTTTTACCTAAAAATTTACTCGTTAAATTCATGCCCACCAGCACTACTTGTTCTTCATTCTGAATGTTTAAGATGTCTGCAACTTTAAGCGTACTTTTGCTATCTATGTGGTCAATTACCGAGCCGTCTTTAATCGCAGAAACATCTAAAACTTTCATTCTAAAACCCCCAAAACTGCAGCTAATATAGCTTTTCTGACAGGCACACCATTGCGCGCTTGGTGAAAATAAACAGCAAATTCCGTTTTATCTAAACTTTCATCCATTTCATCTACGCGCGGCAAAGGATGTAATATTTTTAAGTCGTCTTTAATTCCTATTTCTTCAAGCATTGTTTTGCTTAGTCTGTATATCCCGCGAACCTTTTCAAACTCAACGGGGTCTGCAAAACGTTCTTTTTGTATTCTGGTACAATAAATCACATCCAATTTTTTGCTTATGCCAAATAATGATTCGTTTTCATGACACTTTACTTTTCTGTCCTTAAGCTCTTCTACGCAATCTCTGGGCATACGCAGGCTTGGCGGTGAAATGAAAAACATCTCAGCCCCAAAGTATGACAAAGCATAAACAAGAGAATGTACCGTCCTGCCATACTTCAAGTCACCCAAAAATCCAATAGTCAGCCCTTCTAATGTTCCCTTTGTTTTTAGAATGGTATAAAGGTCCAGAAAAGTCTGAGTTGGATGTTGATTTGCACCATCTCCTGCATTAATCACAGGCACATCAACAACATCTGCTGCTAACTGTGCGGAACCTTCAAGATAATGCCTTAAAACGATAATATCACAATATCCTTCGATAATTCGGACAGAATCGCTTAACGATTCGCCTTTAGCTATGGATGTGATACCCGACTCTGCAAAGCCAATTACCGTTCCGCCTAATCGTTTCATGGCAGACTCGAAGCTTAGCCTTGTTCTTGTTGAAGGCTCAAAGAATAAAGAAGCAAGTACCTTACCACCCAGTACATCCATGCGTGCAGTTTGTTCCATCTGCTTTGCTAAATCAAGGATATACAACAATTCTTCTTTATTAAAGTGCCTGATAGAAATAATATCTCTTTGTTTAAAGCTTACCATTATTTCCACCAAATTTTGTGTGAAAACATCATTACTGGATTTGCGGAATCATCTTATCAGACACTTTTAAACATTACAAGTAAAATTAAACTAACACAAGACTATTCCTTCCTGCAGTTTGCAAATTATATTGAAATAAGTAACTTTATCAGTTATATTAAATTCCCATTATGTAAACAGCTTAAACTTAAAATAGAAGACAGTTAACTATGAAAACTTTCAATGTAGGCGTCGTAGGTATGGGCACAGTGGGAACTGGGGTCGTGAAGATTCTTCTGGAAAAAGATTCGCCCTTGTTCGAGAAACTTAACTGTGTGCCTGTATTAAAAGGCATTGCCGATTGTAATCCTGATGTAAAAAACAAGCTGAAATTGCCATCAGACGTTTTCTTTACCAATGATGCAAAGGTGCTTATAAACAATCCTGATATTCAGGTTATTGTAGAGCTTATCGGAGGCGTAAATATAGCAAAGGAAATAATTACGACGGCTCTTGAAAAAGGCAAGGATGTTGTAACCGCAAATAAAATGCTCTTAGCGCTTCATGGATCAGAACTCTTTAGTAAGGCACGTCAGTATGGAAAGAGTATTTCATTTGAGGCAAGCGTAGGAGGAGGCATTCCAATTATAGCTGCATTGCGGGATGGTTTTATTGCGAATAAAATTGAATCAATTTTTGGTATTGTAAACGGCACAACGAACTACATTCTAACCAAGATGACCAAAGAAAATGTAAAATACGGTGACTCCCTCGCAGAGGCGCAAAAATTGGGCTATGCAGAAAAAGACCCTACTATGGATGTTGAGGGCATAGATTCATCGCACAAACTTGCTATTCTCGCAAGAATCGGTTTTGGTGTTGATATTGATTACAAACAAATCTATCACGAGGGCATTATTTCGGTTGATCTATCAGACATTTGGTATGCTCATGAACTCGGGTACACTCTAAAACTATTAGCGATTGCAAAAAAGACAGGAAACAGTATTGAACTGCGTGTGCATCCAACACTGCTTCCTCATGATCATCCACTTTCTTCTGTAAATGGCGTCTTTAATGCCATCTGCGTCAATGGAAATGCTGTGGGCGAAACAATGCTTTATGGTAGAGGCGCCGGTCAAATGCCCACAGCCAGCGCTGTCGTTGCAGACCTTGTGGATGTCGCCCTTGGGCGGGCAGGTATTACATTCAATGCAATGAAGACTTTTTCCGGACGTTGTGAACATATCCCTATTGCAGATATCCAAAAAATAAAAACACGTTATTATTTAAGGTTTTCTGTTGTAGATAAACCAGGCGTGCTCGCAAAAATATCGGGTATTCTTGGAAATTATGAAATCAGCATTGCATCAGTAATACAACATAAAGCAAGGGATAACGGCAACGTTCCTTTGGTAATGATGACTCATATTGCAGAAGAGGGCAATTTACAAAAAGCGCTTGCCGAGATTAAACGATTCGATATAATAAAAGACAACACAAAATTTTTACGTGTGGAGGAATAAGCATAATTGCTTAAAATTCTGCGGATTTTAAGCAGACTCAATTGGGAGATATTATGAAATATTGTATCATTATTCCTGATGGGATGGCAGATTATCCTATAGACAAGCTCAACGGCAGAACGCCTGTCGAGACAGCCCGCACCCCGCACCTTGATTTTTTAGCACAAAATGGCCAGCTTGGCACTGTTCGTACAATTCCGAGTGGATTTCCACCAGGCAGTGACGTTGCTAATCTTACTATAGTGGGTTATAGTCCAAAGGTATACTATTCAGGACGTGCACCGCTCGAGGCTGCCAGTATTGGCATTAAACTAAACGATGATGATTGGGCGTTTCGCTGCAACCTTATTACCGCCAATGAAGATACACTGGAGGATTTTTGTGCGGGTCATATAAAAACAGATGAAGCAGATATCTTTATTAAACTACTGAACGAAAAATTGGGAAATGCCGCTGTTAAGTTTTACACTGGTAAAAGCTACCGGCACATCATGGTATATAAAGGCACACAGAAGATGGATGCCAAATGTTTTCCACCTCACGATATCATTGGACAGTCAATCCAAAAACATCTTCCTAAAGGGAACGGGAGCGAAATACTTGTTGATCTCATGAATCGTTCCCGTACTATTCTCTCTAGCCATGATATTAACAAAGTTCGCATAGACCTTCAGGAAAACCCTGCCAATATGATATGGCTATGGGGACAGGGGCACCGTCCTAAAATGCCAACCTTTAAAGAAAGATTCAATCTTACAGGTGCCGTTATTACCGCTGTAGATTTGATTAAGGGCGTTGCATGCTATCTTGGGTGGGACATCATTGATGTGCCAGGCGCAACAGGTTATCTCGATACCAATTATGTCAATAAAGGACAATATGCTATACAGGCATTAGAAAATCACGATGTAGTGCTGGTACATATCGAAGCGCCTGACGAGGCTGGTCATGAGGGTAAATTACATGATAAGATAACAGCAATTGAACAAATAGATAGCAAGATAATAGGGACTATACTTACTTCAAAAAACAAATTCAGAGACCTGCGCATACTCGTACTTCCAGACCATTATACGCCGATTGTAAAACGAACGCATACGCCAGAATATGTTCCTTTTGTAGCTTACGGTACGGGGATAGAAAAAGGGGTCGGACTTCCATATACCGAGGCTAATGCCAATGCCTCAGGCTTACACATAAAGGAAGGGCATCGTTTAATTGAGCATCTCATTTCAGGCTCTTTTCGATAAATAACGCTACCGTTAGCCTCGTCCCGTTAATCGAAGTACGTAAAATCCGTTATTCTTTGCCAATTATCAACATTCAATATTACTAATGAACGAACTAAAATTGATCCAATATTTCCTTTTTCTTTTCATTGTAATCTTCTTCTGTAATTAGCCCTTCGGTTTTAAGGTCTTTTATCTCACGCAATTGGTCTTTCATGCTTATGTCGTTCATACCTTCTCTTAGCATTTTAGCTTTTTTGTAATTATAATCTTCCTCAGAAATAACTCCATCATCAACCAATTCACGCAATAGAGTGAGTTTGTTCTTTATCCTGCTTTCTGCGCGGACTTCTGTTATAGGACTTGTTGATTCAGGCTCTTTTGGTACATCTCCATAACGCATCTTTTCTTCCAATTTTTTTATGCGGGCATCTAAGTCTGAAGTCCCCTCCTTTATCTTTTCGTCAACCGTTCCAACTCTCTGAACTACTGGCTGTTGATATATTTCTTCAGATAAATCTATGAGAAGCCAGTTTTCATGATCAGGCTCCAGTCTCTGTCCCTCTGATGGTGTCAACTTCCAAAAACGGCTTTGACTTATTTCTGTAGGATTTTCTTTTGTTGCGGTAGCCCGTTTTTTCTCCGACATGGCATCATTATACGTCTGGAACATATGAATACGGCTAAAGACAATATTCAGACTATGATCCGAAATAAATAAAATACAATAATTCAGCTGGTCAGTTAAAAGCATGCGTTCAGAATAGGATGAGACGGTAACGACCTGCGTAGGCTTCGCAACCGAGAATGCCTGAACAAGCATGGGAACCAATTTTTTTATCTCATCATCTTGAAATACTCTTAAATTTCCCTTCTTTTTTAACAAGCCTTTTTCTTCATAACAAATATACGATAATGCATTTGTAATAACATTCGCCTGTAGTTCATAGGGATGATTAAACTGCTGGATACGACGTCTATCCCTTTTAACCGTTTTTTCCTCATGCTTTACAGCGACCATGCCGTCACTATAAGTATCTGCATGAATATTCAATGACCAGCAAAAGATCGTAGTGCAGATAATTTCCGATAGTAAAATTATTTTTTTCAATCTTTGATTTTTCATTTTTTAATAAACTATATCTCACACATAGATGTTTTATATATCAAAATTAGAAGTTCAGGTTACAAACGTTAACATGCTTGAGGTAATGAACTACTCCGCCGCAAGCGGCGGGGAATTATACCATAAGAGACTAAAATCGCTTGTTTTAGTTTTTGATAGTTCACTTTTAATAGCCCACGTGTTTAAATGTTTATAAGTTTGATAAATTATACGATTATGCCGCAAAGGCGTCAAGGTACAAAGAAAATATGTGGAAACATGCAAAGCCGTCAAAAACTTAATTTATCCTACGATTTCAACAGCCTCAGAAAGATAACAAACCTCGATCAATTCTATTTCTAATTCCTTGCCAATACCTTTCGCATTATTTTTTGGTATTACCGCTTTTTTAAAGCCCAATCTTTGCGCTTCTTTTAATCGAATCTCTATCTGATTTACGCTGCGTATTTCCCCGCCAAGCCCAACTTCTCCAACAAATACTGTATCCGACGGTATAACTTTTTCTTTGAAACTCGATGCAATAGTCATGGCGATACCAAGGTCTGCCGCAGGTTCATCTACCTGAACACCTCCTACTATGTTCACAAAGATATCCTGTCCTCCCAGTTTTAACCCTATTCGTTTTTCAAGAATGGCAAGAATCATTGAAACGCGGTTATAATCAACGCCGCTGACCTTTCGCTCTGGCATACCGAAGTTTGCCCTCGTAGCAAGGGCTTGTATTTCAACCAAAAGGGCGCGGGTCCCTTCCATACACGAAATAATTGCGGAACCAGCACTAATCCTTCTGCCATGTGAAATAAATATCTCCGATGGATTGTCCACAGGCATCAAACCGTTTTTTCTCATTTCGAAAATACCAATTTCATCCGTAGAACCAAACCTGTTCTTGACTACCCTCAAGATACGATAGCACTGAAATTTTTCTCCCTCAAAATATAAAACCGTGTCAGCCATGTGTTCTAATACTTTGGGACCAGCAATAATACCTTCCTTGGTTACATGTCCCACCAGAAAAATGGCAGATCCAGTGGACTTGGCAGTGTAAATTAATTCATTTGCGCACTGGCGTACCTGTGAAACTGTCCCGGGAGAGGACTCCAGCTGAGGTTTATAAATCATCTGAATTGAATCAATCACAACAAGAGACGGATGGGTATTATGGATATTTTCAAGGATAAAATCCAGATTGGTTTCAGCTACAACCAATAGATTATTCGATAAAATAGACAGCCGTTCGGCACGAAGTTTTGTCTGTGCTACTGATTCTTCGCCAGTTACATAAAGAGTCGTGTACCCTTTCTGGCTGATATATTGACATACTTGTAAAAGGAGTGTAGATTTACCGATGCCGGGCGACCCACCGATCAATACTGCAGACCCAACAATCAATCCGCCGCCTAAAATTCTGTCAAATTCTTTCATCCCTGTTTCTATACAGGGACACTCAAGCAATTTTACATCCGTTATTGGTTGTGGTAATTCACGATCGAGCGTAGCCGATTTATGACTTAAACCAACATTGGTAATGGCTTCTTCTACCGTAGAATCCCACTCTCCGCAGCCTCCGCAACGCCCAACCCATTTCAAACTCTTCCAACCGCAGTGTTGACAAACATAAACCACACCCGTTTTTGTCATTTTTATAATAAGCGAAAAATATAAGTTGGCAAATTTTCTACATCCCTTTTGTTAAGTGGGAAACCAGGGGAAATTAATTTGAATCGTTTCCTATACGAATGGCAAAATAGTTACATTGCCGTTATTCATTAAATAAAAAAGGGAAGAGTCTTCGCCCTCCCCTTTGTTTATCTCAGATAATTTTATCTCATTATAAGCCACTTTCAGCATTTGCCAAAACAGGTTCTGGATTTTCAATCACCTCGTCAAAGACTAATTTATCATCTTGTACGCGCACTTTCACGTGTTTCTTACTTTCGAATTTGCCGTGCAGTATTTCTTCAGAAAGGGGATCTTCTAAATAATTCTCTATCGCTCTTCTCAGCGGACGTGCTCCGAAATTCTGGTTATATCCCTTCTCTATTAAGAAGTCTAATACTTCGTCAGTTAAAGTAATTGTAATGTTGTAATTATCCAGCCTCTTTTTAAAGCTCTTCAATTCAATTTCAATGATTTTCTTCAAATCCTCTTTACTCAGAGGTTTGAAGACAATTATATTGTCCACCCTGTTTAAAAATTCAGGACGAAAATGTTTATCAACTTCTTTCTTTAACTGCTCCTTCATTACCTCGTAAGTATGTCCGTCTGTCACCTTTTTAAAACCTAACGACGCCTGATTCTTAATAACATCTGCTCCAATATTTGAAGTCATAATAACAACCACGTTGCGAAAATCTACATGACGCCCAAAACTATCAGTTAATTTTCCGTCCTCCATAATTTGCAACAACATGTTAAATACGTCTGGATGTGCTTTCTCTATTTCATCGAGCAGCACTATGGCATAAGGACGACGGCGAATCTTTTCTGTCAACTGGCCACCTTCTTCATAACCAACATAACCTGGAGGAGCACCTATTAATCTTGAAATGTTGTGTTTTTCCATGTATTCCGACATATCAATCTGTACAAGTGCTTCCTCTTCTCCAAACATAAACTTTGCCAGCGACCTTGCAAGATGCGTTTTACCAACACCTGAGGGTCCCACAAAAATAAATGACGCAACAGGACGATTGGGATTCTTTAATCCCGCACGCGAACGGCGTATTGCCTTAGCAACCGCTTTTGTAGCCTCTTCCTGGCTGACTACCATCTTGTGAAGCTCTTCTTCCATACGAAGCAATCTCTTTGCCTCTGCAGATTTGATGCGCGTAACAGGAATACCGGTCATTTTAGAAACAACTTCGGATATAATTTCTTCATTTACAGCGCCTTCAACTTCTGCACGCGTCTCTCTCCATTCTTTTTCAATCGTCTCCTTTTTCTTCTTTAATTTATCGGCTTTATCTCTTAGCCGTGCAGCCCTCTCAAAATCTTGAACCGCCACTGATTCATCTTTGTCTTTTTCCAGCTTATTGATTTCCTCTTCTATATGTCTCAGATCGGGTGGCTGAGTAGTCGCCTTGAGCCGCACCCTTGCGCATGCCTCATCAATCACATCAATTGCTTTATCTGGAAGGTATCTTCCGGTAATATAGCGAATTGATAACTCAGTCGCAGCTTCTAATGCTTCATCCGTAATTTGTACTTTGTGGTGAGCCTCGTATCTGTCGCGAAGTCCTTTTAGAATTTCAATTGTCTCTGACTTTGAAGGAGGTTCCACTATAATCGTTTGAAACCTTCTTTCTAGGGCACCGTCTTTTTCAATATATTTTCTATACTCGTCCAGTGTAGTAGCGCCAATGCACTGGATTTCTCCCCGCGACAATGCAGGTTTCAGAACATTAGACGCATCTATGGCGCCTTCAGCACCGCCCGCACCCACAAGGGTATGCAGTTCGTCAATAAAGAGGATAACATTTTTAGCCCTTCTAACCTCCGACATCACAGCCTTAATACGCTCTTCAAACTGCCCTCTATATTTAGTACCAGCCACCATCATTGCTAAGTCTAAAGCTACAATCCGTCGGTCTCTCAGAAGCTCCGGGATGTTTCCGCGCACTATAGCTTGTGCAAGACCTTCAACAATGGCTGTTTTCCCAACCCCAGCCTCGCCTAATAAAACCGGATTATTTTTGGTACGGCGACAAAGGACCTGGATGACGCGTTCAATCACATCTTGGCGTCCAATGACAGGGTCAAGTTCATTTTCTTTGGCTTGCTGTGTAAGGTCTCGACCAAAAGAATCCAGCGCAGGGGTCTTTGATTTCCCCCTCTTTTCTTCTTTTTCCTGATTCACACCACCTTGAGCTGCTTCTGAACCTAAAAGACTTATAACCTCTTCCCGTACATCCTCAAGTTTTACACCAAGATTTAACAACACCTGCGCAGCCACACCTTCCTGTTCTCTGAGCAGTCCTAACAATAAATGTTCTGTCCCAATATAGTTGTGTCCAAGCGCACGTGCCTCTTCCATAGCGTATTCCAGTACCTTTTTAACACGTGGAGTAAATGGCAATTGACCAACCGAAACCAGGTCTGAACCACTTTGGACAATCTTTTCAACCTCCAGGCGTATTTTCTTCAGTTCTATATCCAGGTTTTGCAGAACATTAGCCGCAACTCCGCTGCCCTCTTTCACCAATCCTAACAAGATATGCTCAGTTCCAATATATTCGTGATTGAATCGCCTGGCTTCTTCTCGTGCGAGGGCCATAACTTTTCTAGCGCGATCAGTAAATCGGTCAAACATAACAACACCTATCCTTTCAAACTTTTATTTTCCCAAGCGTTTCCTTACATAATCTGCACGAATTACGTTCCTCTGTGTGGAATCAAGTTCGCGCCCTTCTAATTTTTGTAAGTGTCCCGGTAATGTTAAAATGAAAAGTTCATTCAACGTTTTCATTTCAATATCGTTAATTATTCCAAGGTTTACTCCCATTCTGACTTGAGACAGCAGATGCATAATCTCTTCAGAAGAAATCAACCGCGCCACCTTTAACATACCATAAGACCGCCATACACGATCCTCCAGCTGTTCTCGGCTCTCAGCAACTATCGCCTTCCGGGCCATCCGTTCATAAGTTGTAATCCTCGGAATGACACTTTCTATAATTTCTATAATTTCCAACTCTGACTTGCCGAGAGTAAACTGATTTGAGATTTGATACAAATCCCCGGATACTTGCGTTCCTTCACCATACAAACCTCTAACCACCAATCCAAGCTTCATAACCGCATTGAATACCTTTTCAATGTGATGAGTCATCCCAAGGGCTGGCAGATGCAACATAACTGACGCCCTCATTCCAGTACCAACATTGGTAGGACATGCCGTCAGGTAGCCAAACCGAGAATTATAAGCGTAGCTTAACTTTTTTTCTAATTTGTTATCAACTTCATCAATCGTTTTCCAAGCTTCTCTAAGCTCAAATCCAGAGTGAATTACCTGTATCCTCAGATGATCTTCTTCGTTTACCATCAGGCTGATGGCCTCTGTTTTGCCAAAAGCCACACCTCTTTCGCTTTCTCCCACAGCATGTTCTCTGCTGATGAGGTGGCGTTCAACCAAAAAAAGTCTGTCTATTGATGAAATTTCTGAAAGATTTATGTAACAAAGGTCTGGAGCAATATCGGATTCCCTGATTCTATCCCTGACAACTGCTTCGACTTCTTTTTTTTGTTTTAAATTCGCCCTTGAAAGAAAGGGGAATCGTGCCACATTTCTGGCTAAACGAATCCTGCTGCTGATGACAATATCAGATTCGGGACCGGTCCCTCTCAACCATTCGCCCGTATTACAAGCGAGATCACTGATTTTCATCGTTGGCGCCTGAAAGTTCATAAATCTTATCCCTCAACTCCGCAGCCTTTTCGTAATCTTCCTTTTCAACAGCTTTATTAAGTTCATTACGTAATTGCATGAGTTCGTTTTTCTTAATCAATTCTTTTCCTGCCCTCGAAGGCACTTTTCCTACGTGCTGAGTGCCGCTATGCATCTTTTCTAATAAAGGGATTAACCCCTTCCTAAAAATAGTATAGTCCATCGGACAGCCCAATCTTCCATTGGAACGGAATTCCAAGTAAGACAAACCGCATACAGGACAAGTAATCTTGGACATCTCATTAATCTCTGGCGCTACCTGATTAATGAGACTGGTTAGTATTTCAGTGGGTGAAGGTATTTTTTTGAGATGTGTATTAACGCTCTGCGCACATTCCTCGCAGAGATGTTTCTCTTTCTTTGTATTACCAACGATTTCAGTTAAATGCACTGTCGCATGCTTTTTATTACAGGACTCACATTTCATATTCATCAGCCTCTTAATGAATCTTAAGCAAAATTATTTTATTTTCTCTCCCATTTTAGCACATCAATAACTTTTCCTAAAGAACTTTTTTCAGATAATATTTCCTCTCTGATCCTGTTCTCTTTCTCCAGACAATCCATTCCATGATTAATCCAAACTTCAGATTCTGAAATGGGTATAACCATTAACCCATCGTCATCTCCAATAATCCAATCACCCGGATTAACTTGAATTCCTGAGATATTAATCGGTACGTTAATTTCCCCGAATCCTTTTGGCTCACCAGCGGTCGGCATCACCATTTTTGTAAAGGCAGGGAAATTTAATTTTCTAATCTCTGCAATATCCCGCATTGCTCCATTAATCACCACACCGCCTATTTTTTTTTGCAACGCACTATGAGTTGCCAATTCTCCCCATACCGCAGGTCCAGCACCTCCCGCATCAATTACAATTACATCCCCTTCTTTTGCAACATCTATAGCCTCGACGGGCTTAGCCCAATCTCCCGGATAGGTCCTAACGGTGACCGCATTTCCTACTAATTTAATATTTTGATATATCGGGTATAATCCCGTAATACTTCCTGCGCGGTGACTGCCGTCCGAAATATTTGCTGTGGATAATTTAATTAAAGCATCTCGGATACCTTCGTGCGCCACCCTTTTAAATAGAGGCGTATAAACCCTTTTGTTCTCTTTGATCGCATTTTTAATACTTTCCACCGCAACTTTGGCATTTTTCGCCTTACTAATATATCCACCCACAATTATAATACTCGCCCCTGCATTTACAGCGTCTATTACATTCTCGGAATTTATTCCCCCAGCTACAGCAACAGGCGTCTTTACCTTATTACAAACGTGTTTTAATATGTCGAAAGGTGTTTTTCCACACATTTGATCATCTATAGCGGTATGAATGGCAATATAATCCGTACCCAGTTTTTCTACATTGGAAACCCGTTCCTCAACTTTGCTGTTATTCATAAAGTCCACACAGATTTTTATACCATAATTTCTTCCCGCTTGTATGCTCTCTCTGATAGTTGCGTCAGGTGCATCGCCCATTATAACTGCAACATCAGCACCGGCCTTAGCAGCCATTTCGACTTCTGCGCGGCCCGCATCCATCGTCTTCATATCCGCAACTAAAGTTGCGTTTGGAAACAACTTTCTAAAATGGCGTATCGCATTCATTCCCTCGCTTTTAATAAGCGGAGTGCCAATTTCCAACCAATCCGCACCTCCTTCAATTGCCTCTTCAGCAACCTTTACCGCCCTGGGAAGGTCAACAAAATCGAGGGCAACTTGTAATATTACTGCCATTTATTATACTCAATTGTAAAAGAGCTCTTATTCGGAATAAACCGCTCCACAACGGTCTGACTCCCAGGTTGTAACCTTGCCTACCTTTATGCCATTCGGCAACTTGCTCTTTAGCTCGCTATAAAGCAATTTAGATAGGTTTTCAGTCGTCGGGTTTAGAACCGCAAAGTCTTTAAGTTCATTCAAATACGTATGGTCGAATTTGTTCAAGATTTCCTCAATAATCTTTTTCGCATCTCTAAAATCCATAACCATACCCAATTTATCCAATTTTTCAGCCTCTAGTATGACCTGGACTTTCCAATTATGACCGTGAAGCCTTTCGCACTGTCCTTTATATTCACGCAGATTATGTGCTGCGGCAAAATCCATTTCAATAAGGAGTTCAAACACTAATATACCCCTGACAACTAGAGACTAAACGCTGATATACTTATAAAAAATCTTATCACTCGCAGAAATAAAAGTCAAGGCATTTTTGGCCGTTTACCTATACTTAACCACTCATTATAAAAAAACATAGGATTACTTATAATCTATCAGAACTATCATTTTCTCTTGAACTGTTTTTGTAATTCATCCAGAGAAAAATGCAGGGTTGTGGGCCTTCCGTGTGGGCAATTATTTGTGTATGCGTTTATACTCTCTTTCTTTTCCAACAGTTCTTCTATCTCTTGTGGTTCTAACTTTTGCCCTGCCTTAACAGCGCCCTTACACGCCATGATATTGATTAATTTGTTCAAAATCTTGTCTTTGCCCTTTAAGTAATCCTCATCACTTAATTCCGCCAGTAAGTCTTCTATAAATCCTCTGGCATTTAAATGTTTTAGAATCTGTGGAAAGGTACGAATTACTACCGTCTGCTGTCCAAATTCCTCAACCTCAATTCCAAGTGATTCTAAAGATTCTTTCAAACTGATAACATTAAAAAAATCCTTGGGGCTCAACTCTACGAGTTCAGGTATCAACAAGCGCTGACTTGGCGATTTTGAGTTATGCATGCCCCGTTCTATCTCGTGATATAAAATTATCTCGTGCAAGGCATGCTGATCTATAATATTCAACCCGTCTTCCGCCTCCTCAATTATATAAGCATTGTGTACTTGAAAATGGATCTTTTTATTTCTACCGATACATTCTGTAGTAAATGTCTTTTCACCTGCATCACTCCCATCAAGAGCGGAAGAAATTGCCGTCCCTCTTGTTTCTCCTTTCTTGTGCGGGATGGGACTAACGGGGAAGGAGTTTTCATTATCCTTTGTAATCTTTTTATAACCCATGTTGGATTCGTCTTCTTTTCTAAAAGAAAACTGTTCCCATAAAGACTTTTTTATAAAATTAATTTCTCCCGTTTTTACTGCCTCCTCTTCCAATTTCTGAAGAGGAGACGTCACACTTATGGATTTGGTTGTTGATTTATTCAAACCATCTTTTAAAGCAGAGAGTACATAATTATAAATTGCGCTAGTATTCCGGAAACGAACCTCGATCTTCGTTGGATGAACATTTACGTCCACCTCGGAAGGCTGCAACTGTAAAAATAGGAACACAATCGGATATCTTTTGTGCATTAATTTCCCATGATAAGCCTCATTAATAGCCCGAAAAATGGCGCTGTCTTTAATGTAGCGACCATTTAAAAATATAAACTGCATTCTTGCATTGGCTTTGTCAAAAAATGGCGGCGCAATATAGCCTGAAAGGTTAAACATTTCTTCTCTGAGAAATACCGCAATAAGATGTTTTCTCATCTCTTCTCCAAAAAATGTCGCAATTCGTTCGGCTGTATCCTGAACGGGCGGAAGATTAAAAACCGTTCTGTTGTTATGCATGAGAGTAAAGTGAATAGCTGGATAGGACAGTGAGAATTTTGTTAATACCTCAGAAATATAAGCCATTTCTGTGGGTACGGTTTTCAAAAATTTCTTACGTACCGGGACGTTAAAAAAAAGGTCCCTCACTTCAGCCTGTGTGCCTTCGGGCGCGCCTCGCTCCTTAACCTTTCCGAGAACCCCGCCGTCAATCTTTATCTCTGTCCCATTTATAGTGCCTTTTAGCCTGGAAATGATGCTAGAATGGGAAACAGCCCCAATACTCGGCAGTGCCTCGCCACGGAAACCTAGTGTGTGGACTGCGAATAAGTCGTCAGCATTATGAAGTTTACTGGTGGCATGGCTTTGAAAAGCAAGGGCAAGGTCTTCCGCATCCATCCCGACCCCGTCATCTGAAACCCGTATCAATTTTCGGCCTCCGTCTTCCAGATAGGTATCAATTCTGGACGATTTGGCATCAATCGAATTTTCAATCAACTCTTTCACTACAGCCGCAGGGCGATCAATTACCTCACCTGCAGCAATTTTATTAATGACAGATATGGGAAGAACTTTAATCTGTGACATATACTATTTTCCTTTAAAGGTAATAATATCACTTAGTACTTTTAAATCATAGTAAATTTGTGTTATAGTTTATAGCGCAACAGAGCAATAACTAAAAATGTAAAAATGGGGTCGTATGATAACAAATTCATTCGAGACTGAAATTAACAAATGTGCTAAATGCGGCAAGTGCCGTTCAGTCTGTCCTGTTTTTATAGAAACAGGTGATGAATCTATGGTGGCAAGAGGACGCATCAGTCTGGCTGAGGCAATACGAAACGGTGAAATTTTTTACACAGAACTTTTAAGAGAATACCTACTGTCCTGCAAGAAGTGTCTCCGATGTTCTAGCATTTGTCCTTCTGGTGTAGATTACGATTTAATCATACAGACCATGCTTGACGATCTGGCAAATCACATTGGGATATGGCTTATACCACGCATAATATTTAAAATATTTTTACCGCGAAGACGTCTCTTTAATCTTCTCTTAAAGACCGCTAGCATCTTCCAGCGCCTTGTTCCTCTGAAACGTCATGGCACCATGAGGCATCTCCCATTTATGTTTATGGATGGCAGATGGATTCCTCCTTTAGCAAAAGAACCTGTGCTAAAAAAATATCGTAATATTAAAAAAATAAATAATCCAAAAATGCGAGTGGGGTTTTATGTAGGCTGCCTCATCAACTACGTCTATACTGATATTGCTGATGCGGTAATCGAAGTATTAAGTCATCTTGGGGCAGAGGTGGTTATTCCTTCAAGACAGTTGTGCTGCGGCACTCCAGCGAGATCATTGGGAGATGCAAAAACGGCGCGGAAATTGGCGGAAACAAACGTAAGAGTATTTGAGGAGGCAGATGTTGAATTTATTATTATTGCATGCGCCACCTGTGGCAGGACGCTTAAAAGGGATTACCAAGATATACTGGGCGAACGTGCCCAAAAGTTTATTGATAAACTATACGATATATCCGAGTTTATTGAAAAATTCTTTAAATATGAGACACAGACGTTGAACACAAAAATTACATACCACGATCCGTGCCATCTCTATTGGGGTCAAAACATCTCAAAACAGCCCAGAGATATATTGATGCGTTCAGCCAGATTCCAAGAAATGGAAACGCCTGAGCGATGTTGCGGTGGCGGCGGTGTGTTCAACCTGCTACACTATGACCTTTCTGTGAAGATTGGCGAATACAAGGCAAAAGCTATTGAAAGAAGCGGCGCCGAGGTTGTTGCAACGGGCTGTCCAGG
>JAHFOX010000029.1:8011-20735 GCA_023261445.1 Planctomycetota bacterium | reverse complement strand
AAGATTATTGGGATTACATCAACTATTCCCATTGAGATTGTTTTTGCCGCTGGTTGTATCCCGATAGACCTGAACAATATATTTATTTGTGACAAGGCATGTTACAAAATGATTGAAGATGCCGAGTTGGCAGGACTTCCAAGAAATACCTGTGCATGGATCAAAGGTATTTATTCAGCTGCCAGAAAATATCGCATCCGAAAGGTCATCAGTGTTATTCAGGGAGATTGTAGTAATAATCAGGCATTGATGGAGGTTTTCCAATCAGATGGAATTAAAACCATTCCCTTTGCCTATCCACATTCGAAGGCAGACAGGACATTTTTACATGAACAATTAAAGATGCTTGCCGACAATCTTGAGGTAAATTATTCAAAGGCAGAGGATATGAAGAAACGCCTTGACGCAATTCGGGCAAAGGTGCATGAAATTGACAGGCTTACATGGGTAGAGAATAAGGTAACTGGGGATGAAAACCACATCTGGACAGTATCTACCAGCGACCTGATGGGAGATTATGGCATATTTGAAGAGCGTGCCGAACGGTTTATAAAATTAGTCCGGGAACGAGAGCCTATTAAACACACACTTCGGATTGGCGTTATAGGCATACCGCCAATATGTGAAGACCTCTATTTATTTCTTTCTTCTGTTGGAGTTCACGTTGTATTCAACGAGATTCAAAGGCAGTTCAGCATGCCATATCACTCGAAAACCTTGGTTGAGCAGTACAGTGAGTATACTTATCCGTACGATATATTTTCGCGTCTGGAAGATATACAACGTGAGATAAAACAACGAAATATCAAAGGGATTATCCATTATGTCCAGAGTTTTTGTCACCGGCATATCCACGACAGAATTATTAGAAAACACATTAAAGTGCCTATTCTTACGCTGGATTGTGACCGCCCCGGTCCCTTAGACGGAGCGATGAAGACGCGCATCGAGGCGTTTGTAGAGATGCTGAAATATAGTTAAACAGAATTCTAATTGCTGACCATTCTACCGACAACTCTGAAGATTACTAGGAACATGCCGACAGAGAAGAAGAATATAGTTACAAAGGTTAGAGGAATACTGGGATTGTTTTTAACGTTTACGAGGACGCCGGGCACAGAGTTAATATCTGCAAATGTAATCTTCGAACCGCAGATTTCTTTTGTGTTGTTTTCCCCAATAGGCAGAAAGATCTGTTGGGTTTCATTATTTTCTGTAGTATAAATCAGTTTTACTACGGGATAGCGATATTGCGGCGGCATGTATAAATCGGCGACCCTTATTCTGCCGTTATTTACATTAAATTTTTCATCAATCTTCATGTTGCAAATGCGATCGTCTACCTTGAGAACTACGCCTGATGCAATCCAGCCGTAATCACGCATAAGAATTTCGAGTATTCCGTGTTCTAAAAGAACAGGATTGTTGTATCCAAGTGTGTCCGATAATTCAATACCATCCTTTCTAACCGTAACAAATGCCGTGATTTTTTTGGGCATCCCATTCGGGTAAGAACTTGTTTTAAGGTCTGTAACCCTCATTTCAACGCCGCCAAGGTCTGTCCACTCATCTGCAACGGATACAGGCGGTTCAGTTGTTGAGTATAATCCGCCAACGAGGTGTGCGATTAAGGTGACTACAAACCCAATATGCACAATGGACGCTCCGTACAGTGGAATCTTTTTTATGCCACGTTTTGCCTTTCTGATAATTGAGTCGAGGGTGCACAAAAAGGCATTAATGCCGTAAAGGATGCAGGCTAAAAACAGCAGATAAAACCATAGGTGAATTGGTTTCTTGTGGTTGAAAAAAAATGAAATGTCTTCGCCTGAAAGTCCGACATATTGACTGGGTTGGAAGTTCATAATAAGACTGCCAATAATAAGCAATCCAGTTACTGTGAATCCAACGAGGATACCTAGTTTTTGTGATTTAAAAATATTGTAAATTATTTTCATTTTGAATTGTGAAATCTCCCTTTAATAAGGAGGGATTTAGGGGAATTTTATTATCTAAAACTATGAGTACTGCCAATGAGAAAACTGGTGCCTACATAAGTCATTAATAATATTACAAAACCTAAAATAGCCATAGGCGGTTTGAATCGTTTTGCTTCCTGCCAATAATCAAGATGCAGGCATGTGGCGTAGAAAAACCATATAATGACAGACCATACTACCTTGGCGTCCCAGAGGAAATATGCTCCCCATGCGACATATCCCCATAAACCTCCAAAGATCATCGAAATTGAGAAAGTAATCAGTCCATATTGGAACCCTGAATCAATGATTTGATCGTATATATTTTTTTCGCCCTTTGTAAAGTAGCGTGCAACAGCCGCAGACATAGCGCTAACCCACAGGGCGTAACAAAAGAATGATAACGGAACGTGCAATACATACCAGATAGTGAGCATGAGGGGCGGAGCGTAGTTTAAACCCTTTGGGAAGAGGACTGCTGCTAAATAGAAAGCATATCCAACTCCGAACAGTGACATACGATAGATATGACTTTCTGTTTTAGAGTAAATGAGCAGTATGATAAATATGGCGGCGGCAAAGGCGTTAAATGATTCGAATTTGTTGGTTAAAGGAAAATAATCAATTGATATGCCACGTATTGTTATGGTTGCGATGTGGAGAATTGCAAATCCCAATAAAACAGAAAATCGCAGTTTCCATCTTGTAAATCCCAGTATCCAGTATACTGAATAAGCGCCAAAGCAAATCCAGTATAAAATTATGGATATTTGGTTGAGAAAATGAGCCGTGTCCATTAGTAATTGTTTGCCATTAGAATGTGCAAAGGATATAGAGGAACTAAAAAAAACAGGCGGGAAGTTGAGAATCAATACCGCTCAACTTCTCGCCATTTTAACTTTGATATCTGTTATTCTCCGCGGCAAAATGAACCGTTATTGTAAGGCAATCTCAATTTTTGCCTTTTCACGTAAATCTTTAATCAGGTTGTTCATTTCGATTGCAATTAACTCGTCGCGCACCTTATCTTTCACCTGGCTGAAACTCACATCTTTAGCGGGTGTGTGTGCTGTAACCTTTATTAAGTGGTATCCAAATTCAGTTTTGACGGGGTCGCTGACCTTGCCTACTTCAGTAGCAAATGCGGCATTAGCAAATGTTTCAACCATAGCGCCGTGTCTAGGGAATGAGCCTAAATCACCGCCGGTTTTCCCTGTTGGGCAGTCCGAATACTTTTTTGCCAGTTCGGCAAAATCAGCTCCTTCATCAAGTTCTTTCTTGATAGAATCAATCTTTGCCTTTGCCTTATCCAGTTCTTCTTGTGTCTTCAATTCCTTTGTATCCACGAGTATATGGCTAGCCGTTACGGTTTCACTATTGAAATTGGCGATATTTTTCATGAAATAATCTTCCATTTTTTTGTCGTCAACATTTTTAAATACGTAGTCTTCTATTGCCCCGGACATAGTGATAGCAGTTTTCAGTTCATCAATATTACTGCCCTGAAATTCTAAAAATTGTTCTAGTGTTTTATCTTTTGTTGCAGGATTATTTTTGATGTTATCCCGCATTTTGGCAATTTCTTTCTCTACTTTGTCATTTGGAAAGGTCAATTTGTTTTCTACAACAAATTGTCTTAGTGTGCTTTGTGTTACAAGCTGGTCTGTAATTTGCTGCTCCATAGAAGGTAATGCGGCGGGATTTACATGGTTTCTGAAACGGTCCAGAATTTTATCAAGGTCCTTGCGGAGGATTTTTTCGTTATTAACTGTGGCGATAACTTTATTGGGGTCAACCTTCTCTTTCTTGACATGTTCGCTGCTCATGCCATGTCCGCCACCTTCCGGCGCCATTCCTGTTCCATGCATTTTTTCCTTGTCTTCTTTGTTGAAATTAACGTCCTTGTGTATTTTTGCAAATTCCTCTTCGTTTGTTTGGTTTCCTGATTGGTAGCTGCTTGTCTCGTTTTTCCCACAGCCGCAAATGGCAAGAGACGCTGCCGCCAAACCTGAGAAAAACATGAAAACGGTAATTCTTTTTAACATAACTGATTTACTCCTTAAATTAAAAATGTCCTTGTTTACATAATTAACGAAAAATGTTTATATGGAGGTAACGAGGTATGCCTTCTTCCATAATATTACGTGATAAATATCAGGGGGTCTTCCTTCGGGTTTGAAGTGTAGCCTGATGCAATATTAGCCGGATAACTGGCTGATAGTCTTAAGTTTCCTTGCATTACAAAACGGAACCTAATTAATGTATATGAATTTCAAAACACTCTCTTTGTCATTCCCATGAAAATGGGAATCCAAGAAAAAGAATAAATAAAAGACTGGATTCCCGCTTTTGCGGGAATGACAGAAAAAGGTAAAGTCGTTTTGTTTTGCATCGCAAAACAAAACCTAATTTAACGTTCAGGAATTTCAATGTTGCCGACTGCCCGGCGTTTGTACACGCTTATTTAACAAAGCACAAGCCGAATATGTTCCATTTAACACCATTCGGCGCTACTTTATACCTTTAGACAGTTTACAACCTAAAGGTGAATTATTATTGCGCCGTCAAATGGGCGAGGTGGGAGTCGAACCCACACAACCTTTAACGGTCAAAGGATTTTAAGTCCTTCGTGTCTGCCATTCCACCACTCGCCCAACGGTATCCTGCTGATTTAAAGAGGCGGCACTGGGATTCGAACCCAGGATAACGGTTTTGCAAACCGTGGCCTTAGTCCACTTGGCGATGCCGCCGGCTTTAATTTAATAATCAATTATAAACATAAGAAATTCATAATACCATCAAAGAAAAGGTAAGGCAAGATGTTTTTAAATCCTTTAATAGCAAATTACATGCTTTTGCGCCTTGTAGTTTTTTCAGCCTCCGTTTGTAAGATTGCGTATGATTTGTTTTTAAAATCTATCATTGTCCTTGGGACTGATAAACCAAACAAATAAGGCTTTCCAGCATCTTCCTTTTCGGAAACAAGTTCACGATCTTTTGATAAAGTAAGTAAATATTGCGCGAGTGCGTCAAGTTCTCTATTGGAAAGCTTGTCAAAGGCGGGCATCTTATTCCTCGTTCCATAGAATTTCAAATCGGCTGGGTTTTTAATAAATTCCTTTAGCCATGCTTCTGATAAATATTCAGTTAAATTTGGTGCAATCTTTTTTGCCTCCTTATCGCCAAACGGATGACAAATAACACAATTTCCCCTTAACACCAGCTCTCTTCCTTTTTCTATGCGGGCACTGTTTTTATTTAATAAGTCTCCTGACTGACTTAATAAAAACTCGGTCATATCCAGAAGCGATTCGTCAGGGAGTGATACAGGGGGCATAGCGCCTGACTCCTTAAAATACCTTGCGTCCTTCGGGTTCTTCAGCAGTTCCGATACCCATTCCCTTGAACCAAAATTGGTAAAATCGGTACCGTTTTCGCCGCCCTCTCCCTTTAGCTTGTGGCAGCCTGCGCAGCTTTCTTTAAAAATCTTTTCGCCTAGAAACACAGGGTCATTTAGAAATATTGACATACCGCCTTGCGGTGGCACGCCCCTGGCGGCAAGTTTCTTAGCCCTGACAGCCTGCTTCTCCGAATCTTCCACTTGATGTCGAATATGCACATCATGACTGTCGTGGTGAATGGCTACAGTCGTTAAAGCAATGACTCCTGCCAGTCCTGAAAATACGACACTAAAAAATGGTACCCTTTTAGATGGATATTTCGACGGATTCCTGTCAATAAATGGCAATACAAACAGGAATATTACAGCAAGAGTCGGCACAACAACAGTGCCCACAATTAAAAAATTACCCTGACAATATTTCAAAAGCTGGAATAAAAACAGAAAATACCACTCGGGTCTGGCTAGGAAATTAGATGCAGGGTCTGCCGGCGCCTGAAGTTCCGCCCCTCCATTCCAGAATACCCATCCAGCGAGTATTGCGTACATGCCTATGGCAAACACAACATCTTTAAATATCTGGTCTGGCCAGAATGGATCAATGCGGTTTTTCAATATCTCTTCGCTTGTCTTCCAATATGGAGTCACTCCGTGTTTACGGAAGAGCAATATATGGATAAAAAGGAAGAAGACAAGCGAAATGGGCAGTAAAAATGTATGAATAGCATAAAAGCGGGTAAGCGTAAAATTTCCGTAATCGGAACCGCCTTGATGTATTATCTTGATATAATCGCCAATAACTGGGATAGTTCCAATAATGTTTGTAGCAACCTGTGTAGCCCAGTAGCCCTTCTGATCCCATGGCAGAAGATACCCCGTTAGACCAAAACCCATCAGGAATAGAAGAAGAATTACTCCCGAAATCCAATTTAACTCACGCGGCTTTTTGTATGCGCCAAATATGAAAACCTGAAACATATGCACGATAGCCAAAATAATCATGGCGCTTGAACCAAAATGGTGCAAACCGCGCACAAACCAGCCAAATGAAGTCTTTTCCTGAATATAATAAACGCTTCCCCATGCTGATGTTGATGAAGGCGAGTAAAAACCCGCCATCAATATTCCAGTAACCACCTGTAGTATGAAAAGGAAAACAAGCCCGCTTCCAAAAACGTAAGACCATTTAGCCCCGCCGTGTACCGGTTCATCCAGCATCACTTTTAAAAAGTTATTTAATCCTGTTCTGTCTTCTATCCATTCACGAAATTTATTTGCCATAGGTTATTGACTTGCCTCAAAAGTAAATTTATAAGTTTTCAAGGTGTGTTATTAGCATTTTTTATATTTTACTAAAATATTATTGTTTTCTATCTTTGTCTCAAATGTATAGAGGTCGCGCGGGGAAGGTCCTGAAATTTTCCTGCCATTTACGTCAAAGACACCTCCGTGGCATGGACACAAAAACTGATTTACATCTGCACCCCAGTCTATACCGCAGCCAAGGTGCGGGCAATTTGTGGAAAATACACTTAGTGTATTATCTTCCGCCCTAACCACCCATACCGAACCCATGACCAGTCCTTCAAAAATGTTCCATGCATCCATCTTTGAAGATGTGATGGTCATCTTTTTGGGAATGCCAACCTGGAAATCATCCAACTTGCCAATATTGATAAAGTCCTCAATGCCGTAAACAGTCTCTTTTAACCATGGATGTACTGCTAACCCCACAACAGGCGCCGCCACTCCAGCAGCCAGAGTGCCTCCTATTGCATGTGACGCAATTTTAAGAAATTTTCTTCTGCCGTTTTCCACCTTTTTACCTCTTTTCTACTAAATGAAATCTTTTGTGTGTGCAAAATACGATTCTATAATTCTACGCTTTTGACTAAAGCAAGGAATTTTATAAGTTATTAATCCAAAAATAAAGTCAATTTTTCGAAAAGCGAACTAATTTAATGTTCAGGAATCTCAAACAGTTAGTTCCTCCCCCGTTGATGGGGGAGGTTATGTAGGTCAGGCGTCCTCGCCTGACATTATAATGACAAGCGGGGATGCTTGTCACACTATTGTGGGTGAAAGATAAAGATTGATCACCCTCCCTATGTACCTCCCATCAAGGGATGGATTGTTTCATTTTAAATTAAGCCTTTGGTGACTTTAACGACTGTCCACGAAATGCCACGAAAGGTCACAAAACTTTTTTAATCAAGTCCAGAAATTACACTCTTTTGTGCTTTTTCGTGCATTTAGTGGGTTTAAGTAGCTTTAAAATTCCTATACATCGAGTTATGAATTGCTATGTTAAATCACAAATCGCAATTTCCTGAAAGCCTCATAAGAGATAAAAGAAATAAGTGTTGTATTCTTAGAGGCTTAATCTTTAAATAAATTTTAGTATTGCAATTCTTTCCCTTAATGTCAATGCCTTGTAATTTTCTATCATTTCACTTGACTTGCAAAAACATTGCCTATAAAATTCAAAACCTGAGCTTGTATTTAAAGATTCTTAAATCGTTACCAAGTTGCAAGGGCGCAATTTAAGCGTGTTTTGTATGTTGATATTTAAAAATTTATTAAGGGGAAATCAAAGATGCTTCGTTTTAATAAACGCCGTAACACACTAGAGCCTGAAGAATATATTTTTCATTTACAGGACTCGGCAGAGCCCAATCTCATCAGAGAAGTTTTCCCCTACGATAAAATCCCCAAGATACCTTTCAATTACCGCCTCAATCCTATGAACATGCCTGATGAAATATGGATTACTGACACTACTTTCAGAGACGGGCAGCAGTCCCGCCCTCCTTACACAGTCAAACAGATTGTAGACCTCTATGACCTGATTCACAAACTGGGCGGCAAAAACGGACTTATTCGTCAGTGCGAATTTTTTTTATACAATAAGAAGGATCAGGAAGCAATCAGAAAATGTCTGGAACGAGGCTATAAATATCCTGAGATTACTGGGTGGATTAGGGCTGTAAAAAGCGATTTCAAGCTGGTCAAGGAAATGGGACTTAAGGAGACAGGTATTTTATGTTCTGCGTCGGATTACCATATCTATTTGAAACTGAACAAAACAAGGAAACAGGTAGTAGAGATGTATCTGGATATCGTGAAATCTGCCCTGGAGGTTGGCATTATTCCGCGATGTCACTTTGAAGACATTACAAGGTCGGATTTCTATGGATTTGTTGTGCCTTTCGCACAGGAGCTTATGAAATTATCCAAAGAAAGCAAACTCCCTGTAAAAATTCGCGCATGTGATACTATGGGAATGGGCGTTAGCTACCCCGGCGCCGCATTACCCCGCAGCGTGCCGGGTATTGTTTACGGGCTCAACCACTTTGCAGGAGTTCCTTCTGAATATATGGAATGGCATGGTCACAACGATTTCTATTTGGCAGTTAGCAATGCCACTTCCGCATGGCTCTATGGATGCAGTGCAATTAATGGCACAATACTGGGCTTGGGAGAACGCACGGGGAATACGCCAATAGAAGCGCTTGTTATTGAATACATGGCATTGCGCGGGGAAGACGAGTTAATTGACACTACGGTAATTACGGAGATTGCCGACTATTATAGAAATGAAATTGGTTACGTAATCCCGCCTACTCAGCCTCTTGTAGGTTCGGAATTCAATGTTACCCGCGCCGGTATCCATTCAGACGGGCTAATGAAAAACGAAGAAATATACAATATCTTCAACACGAAGAAACTCTTAAACAGACCTATTGGCGTTGCGGTTTCGGACAAATCAGGCGTTTCAGGAATTGCGCAATGGATTAATATTTATTTTGGATTGAAAGGAAATGAACAGGTTCAGAAAAACCACGAGGGGATTACAAAGATAAAGGAATGGGTTGATAAACAATACGAGGATGGGCGCATCACCTCTATCTCAGACGGAGAAATGGTCGAACAGGCGCGCACCCATCTCCGGAACTTCGTTAAGTTTGATACATAAAAATAATCAAAAATATTTAAGATGAAATGATGCAAGACTGCTCCAACAATTTGCATTAAAGCAATTTTTAGGCGAAATGCCCTTGAAGCTGTATGAATTTCAGGCAAAAGATATTTTTAAAGAATATGGTATATGCGTGCCGCGTGGCAGAGCCGTATCTACCGGCAATGAAGCGTCGGATGTATTCAGCGAAATTGGCTGTAAACGCTGTGTCATAAAGGCGCAGACGCTTGCAGGCGGCAGGGGGAAGAGCGGCGGTATCCAGTTTGCCGCCACACCGGCAGAAGCTCAATCTTATGCGGAGCGTATGCTTGGAACACGCCTTGTAACACTTCAAACCGACACAAAAGGCGTTGAAGTTAAATATGTCCTCATTGAAGAGTCTGTCCCAATTAAAAAAGAATTGTACCTCTCCATCACTATTGATCGTTCACTTCAAACGCCAATATTAATCATCAGCGCAGAAGGCGGAATGGAAATAGAAGAAGTAGCCAAAAGGACGCCTGACAAACTCATCAAAGAACCGTTAGATATTTATTTGGGATTGCACTCATTTCAGTTACGTCGTATCACAGCCAAATTAAATATGCCAGCCGTGCTTTCAACAAGACTCAATGACCTTGCCTCAAATCTGTTTAAAGCCTTTATTAGAAACGATTGTTCATTATTGGAAATTAATCCCTTAGCCGTAACGGAAGATGATAAGTTATGCGCGCTGGACGCTAAGATGGATATTGACGATAATGCCCTGTACCGGCATCCTGAATTCGAGCAATTTGTTTCATTTCAAAATATTTCTCAGTCCGAATCTTTAGCAAAGAAATACAGGCTTAGTTACATAAGTCTTGATGGAAATATCGGATGTCTTGTAAACGGAGCGGGTCTTGCAATGGCTACCATGGATATTATCAAACTGCATGGTGGCGAACCTGCAAATTTTTTAGATGTCGGAGGTGATGCGTCTGTCGAACAGGTCACACAGGCATTCAAGATTATTTTATCCGACCCAAAAGTAAAGGCTGTTTTGATAAATATCTTCGGTGGAATTATGAAATGCAATGTCATTGCATCTGGAATCATACAAGCCATTAAAGAAACGGGCATTCATATCCCTCTCGTAGTGCGTCTGGAAGGGACTAATGTTGATGTTGCAAGAAATATTCTTGACAATTCGGGGCTGAAAATTATGTCTGCTAAGGATATGACAGAAGCCGCAAAGATGGCTGTGAATGCAACGCAAATTCCCAATTATTAAATGGAGTTGTGTCGGAAACTTATGCCAGCATAAGAATACTTGAATCCTAAAAGGCTTGGCATTATAATGCAAACTCATACACGTCAAAATAGATACAAAATCACTGTTCACAATGATAATTGAAATTTGAATATTTCAAGATGGCAATGCCTGATTTAAGAATATTTAGGAATCTCAATTAAATAGATTTTGTAACCCAACCCTTCTGGTTTGAAGGCTGAAGGCTGAAAGCTTTGAGCTACAGCGTACACACTTAAGGAGAAGAAATATGTATATCTCGATTAAAACCAGGCTCATTTTCTTGCTGATTGTGTTTACACTACTGCCGTTTGTTTTGCTCAGGATTTTTGCCTATCCAAGGGTGCAGTCCGATCTCAAGGAGGTGCTGATAAGAGACCTTGACAGCATCGGGCATAAACAGGCGGAATTGGTGACCAACTGGATGCGCGAACGGATGAAAGATGCCCATGCAATTGCATGCAATCCTTTGATAGTCAGATGCGCAAAGATTACAAGAGAAGATAAGGATTACGCCGATATACTCCAATACCTCGAAACGATAAAGATTGAGTATGGTTATAAGGGTATACTTGTGAGTGATGATAAAGGATTGGTAAAAATTGCCACGATAGGAGAAGGCATAGAAAATGATATTTCGAAGATAGATTATTTCAAGCAGGCAATGCGGGGAAATACCTTTGTATCAGGCATTATTCCGTCCGAAATTCCACTTACAAATGAATTTGGCGAAAAAGAAAACGACGTACCGACCATGTTTGTTTCAACTCCATTGAAAGACAGGGACGGAATTGTAATTGGCATTGTTTCCCTGAGAATTGATGTGAATATCCTGAATGATTTGATGTTAAGCCTAAAGCTGGGGAAGACAGGCGAGACGTATCTTATAAATAAAGACGGCTTTATGATTACAGAATCGAGGCTGGCTGGACATCTGAAAGAAAAAGGGATTGTGAAAAAGAGAAGCGCTCTCGAATTAAAATTGGTGAATCCGGAAACAGGCGAATTGACTGACGGGGTTAAACAATGCATAGCCGGCATCAATGACTTTAATGCCGAAGGATACAAAGATTACAGGGGGCTTGTTGTGTTGGGCGTATGGAGGTGGCTACCTGAGTTTAACTGGGGCGTTATGGCAGAAATTGACAGAGATGAGGGTTACGGCGCCGCATATAATCTCAATCGTATAGTGAGTTCTATATTGCTGGCGCTGGCATTTCCAATAGCGCTGGCGGCATACCTTATTGGCAAAAGGGCTTCTACTCCGATTATTAAGCTGACCGAAGTGACTAAAAAAATGGCATCGGGGGATTTAACTCAAAGGGTGGATGTGGAAAGGGAAGATGAGATTGGGGTATTGGCAAACTCCTTTAATGTGATGGCGGAGTCTATAGCTGAGAAGGCTGGAAAAATAGCAGAATCCGAGAAACGATACAGGGAATTGGTTAATTCTATGAAAGAAGGGGTCTATCAGTCAGAGCTGGAAGCAGACGGTGTGTTTACTTTTATTAACAAGGCTGGCGCTGCGTTGTTAGGATACAGCAGTCCCGAAGAGGTGATCGGGACGAAGGTGAAGGATATATACGTAAACCCGGAAGAGCGCCGTAGGGTAGTTGACAGGTTGAATAAAGAAGGGGCGTTGAAGGGTTTTACGTCTTTATGCAAGAGGAAGAACGGCGAGCAATTTTTTATGGAAAGGACGTCCAGCCTCGTTGCCGACGAGAGTGGCAAACCGCTTCGCATAGAAGGGATATTCAGGGATATTACAGAGCGAAAGAGGCTGGAAGAGAAATTGCAGGAATCTGAAACACATCACAGGCAATTGCTTAATTCGTTAAAAGAGGGGATATACCAATGCGAGCCGACAGAGGACGGCGTGTTTACGTGGATAAATCAGGCAGGGGCGATGGTGCTTGGTTATAAATCTCCCGAAGAAGTGATCGGAACGAAGGTGAAGGATATTTATGTAAACCCAGAAGAGCGCCGTAGGGTAGTTGACAGGTTGAATAAAGAAGGGGCGTTGAAGGGTTTTACGTCTTTATGCAAGAGGAAGAACGGCGAGCAATTTTTTATGGAAAGGACGTCCAGCCTCGTTG
>JAHFOX010000029.1:0-8001 GCA_023261445.1 Planctomycetota bacterium | reverse complement strand
GAAGAGCGCCGTAGGGTAGTTGACAGGTTGAATAAAGAAGGGGCGTTGAAGGGTTTTACGTCTTTATGCAAGAGGAAGAACGGCGAGCAATTTTTTATGGAAAGGACGTCCAGCCTCGTTGCCGACGAGAGTGGCAAACCGCTTCGCATAGAAGGGATATTCAGGGATATTACAGAGCGAAAGAGGCTGGAAGAGAAATTGCAGGAATCTGAAGCATATTACAGAGAATTGTTGAATTCTTTAAAAGAAGGGATATACCAATGCGAGCCGGCAGAGGACGGCGTGTTTACGTGGATAAATCAGGCAGGGGCGGAAATGCTTGGTTACGATTCGCCCAGTGAAGTGGTTGGAACGCCTGTAAAAGAGATATACGTGAATCCCGATGACCGAAAAGAGTTGATTAAGCAACTGGAAAAGAAGGGGACGTGGAAGGATTTTACTTCATATTGCAGGAGGAAGAATGGCGAACGGTTTGTCTCGGAAAGGACATGCAATCTTATACGCGACGAGAATGGCAAACCAGCCAGAATACAGGGCATATTCAGGGATATAACAGAGAAATAAATATATGTATAAGAATTTCAAAACACCCTCTTTGTCATTCCCATGAAAATGGGAATCCATGAGAAAAATGACAGAAAAAGGCAAAGTCGTTTTGTTTTGCATTACAAAACCTAATTTAATGTTTAGTAATTTTAAAGCTACTTAAACCCACTAAATGCACGAAAAAGCACAAAAGAGTATAATTTCTGGACTTGATTAAAAAAAGTTTTGTGACCTTTCGTGTGTTTCGTGGGCAGTCGTTAAGGTTGCCGAAGGCTTAATTAAAACCTTAAACCTTTAAATTGTTTGTTAAATAAAAATGGGAATATTAGTTAGTAAAGATACAAAGGTTATATGTCAGGGTATAACAGGACACGCAGGCAGTTTCCATGCAGAACGGATGCTGGAATATGGCACCAAGCTTGTTGCGGGTGTTACACCCGGTAAAGGTGGTACAACACAGCATGACATTCCTGTCTTTGATTGTGTACGCGATGCTGTGGCGGAAACAGGAGCGAATGTTTCGGTAATCTTTGTGCCTGCTCCCTTTGCGCCGGATGCTATTATGGAAGCAGTTGATGCAGGCGTTGAATTGATAGTTTGCATTACTGAGGGCATTCCTGCGATTGATATGCTCACGGTGAAAAAATATTTGTCTGGCGGAAGGTCGCGCCTGATAGGTCCCAACTGTCCCGGTATTATTACGCCTGGCGCATGTAAGATTGGTATAATGCCCGCATACATTCACAAACCCGGCAACGTTGGAGTTGTTTCACGCAGCGGGACGCTCACTTATGAAGCCGTTTTCCAGTTGACACAGCGTGGCATAGGTCAGTCCACGTGCATTGGAATAGGCGGCGACCCTGTTTTAGGCACGGACTTTGTAGATGTACTTAGATTGTTTCAGGAAGACAAAGAGACAAAGGTTATTGTGCTTATAGGCGAGATTGGAGGAAGCGCAGAAGAAGAAGCCGCAGAGGTTGTAAAAAAAGAAATTACAAAACCGGTAGTTGGTTTCATTGCAGGACAAACAGCGCCTAAAGGCAAACGTATGGGACATGCTGGTGCAATCATCTCCGGAGGCAAGGGAACGGCAGAATCAAAGATTACAGCCCTGAAGGATGCAGGCGTTGTTGTGGTTGACAGTCCTGCAGATATTGGGGAAGTTGTAGCGAAAGTAATCGTATAGTTTACAATGCCTTTTCAATTTTGATAATTTCGTAAACGGACTCACCTTCGGGGAGTTTGATAGTTACCGTCTCACCAACTGTCCTGTTCAATAACCCCTTTCCAATTGGCGATTGGTAGGAGATAATGCCTTTTTCAATATCAACGTCCCATGGACCAAGTATTGTATATATCTCTAATTCTGTCTTTCCGTGGTGTTTGATGGTGACTTTTGTACCGGGAGAGACTGTTTCTGTATTAATAGAGCGGATGTCCATTAGTACAACCTTCTGGAGTTCAGCCTTCATGCGTTCTGCCTTTTCCACGAGCATGGCTTGTTTCTCCCGCGCTGCTTTATATTCTGCGTTTTCACGGAGGTCTCCTTTGCTGATTGCCTCGCCAAGGTCGCGTGCATTTTCAGCAAATTCCACATTCATGAGATGGTCAAATTCCTTTTTCTTCTTCTCGTAACCTTCTTCCGTGGCGTAGATTTTGCTTTCATCAAGCTTGACCAGTCCCGGTTCTTCAAATAAGTCAGGGAAACGTTCCCTAATGATGTTTTCAACAGAAACCTTGAACCAGTCCTCTAAACCCTTGCAAGCTGATACAATATTGAAAATATTTTCTGCATTAGTATCGCTCAGGACAGTGGTGGCATAGGCAACGCCTTTGTCCTCCGCGAGCGCCAGGGCTTTATTAAGAATAGTCCTTAAATCTCCGTCGCGCCCTTTTTGTATTTTAAAATACATGTTGTCCATCAATTCGATTAGGCGGATAAACATTGTGGCTGGATCAATATTTTGATAAAGTTCCGGATAACGTTCATTCATTCCGTTTTTGCAGAACCAGATATAATGTTCTGGGTGTGCGTTGAAATGATTGAATACTTTAAACGATATTGCTTCGAGAGAGTCCTTCTTGTTTTCAGCAATCAAGTCTTTAATGATAAATTCCCACAAGTTGCCGCTGTTAACGAAAAAAATGGAAACAAATTCCCCATGCCATGTGTCTGGTTTGGCCTTTTTAATTAGGCGGAGGGCCTGTTTCCTGTAATCCAATATGTTTATCTTGTTGACGAGTTCCGACAGATTACCTTCTGCGCGAATAAACGATTCTGCGTTGTTTTTGTATTTTCCGGGTTCTACTTTGAGGAAATCTTGGATATCTTCAAGGAGCAGAAGGCATTCTATTGCCACAGAAATGTTTGTTCCGTATGTTTTGTCGGCTTCTTTTATAATGATATTTGCAACTTCATTTAGTGTTTCTTTGCACAGTTCGGCATCTTTTATTTCTGAGACGTACTTTTTGGCAATTTCTACCTTCTTGTTTGTATCCTCAGCGTGCATTAGTCTTTCGAGTATTTCTTCGTGATGTGTCATTGGTGAAGTGCGAAGTTCAAGAAAAGAAGTAGTGGGCGTGCCGTCGGTAAGTTTTATATAAAGGTCTTTTTTGAGCATCTTTTTTGTGCTTGTCCACCACTTGCTCCATGCCTCAGGAGGCAAAATACCGGAGGTGAGCCTGGTTTTTACATTAGAAACGGAAGCCTTTCCTTTAAAGTATTTTAAAGTTAATTTAATCAAACCCACTTGGTCTTCTTCCATCATTTTATTCAGTACGTCTTTTTGGGCGTAGATCATTGCCAATAAATCATCTTTGTCCAGTTTCTGCAATATGTCAGGGGCAATATCCATAGCAATGCTGTGGTCGCTCTTCTTCTCAAAATTTATATTTATTTTTTCCTCTTCTGTGTTAACAGAGACTACTTCACCAACACCCCAGCTTTTGTGATAGACGTAATCTCCGCTGTCCAGATAGAAATATTTTTCCAATATTTTTATGGCTTTATTAATATCGGTTGCGGTTTCTATGCCTATTTTTTCAATAAGGACCTTTGCATACGGTCTGTCTTTGTGGATGTTTGAATAACACTCGGCGATATCTTTTGCCAGCCCTTTTTCTTTCGGATTATATTCTAATACCTTTTTCAATATTTCTAAGACATCTCTATAGAGTTCTTTTTGTTTATAATAAGGTATCAACAGCATCAGGAAATCATGTGCACGTTTTCTTTCCTCGCGTTTTGCAAGCAGATCAACAACGTTGAGAAGCTCCTGGAGATTTTTGTTGTTGGACTCGGCAATACTTAGCCAAGCATCTTCTAACTTATCATACTGCTCAGTATTGACGAGGGATACAAGGTCATTGGTTTTATATTTATCCTTATTTACATACTGCTCATTGGACATGCACATTCTCCTGTTTCGTAACAATAGGGGAAATAAAGTTTGGTAAACATAAAAAAGTATTATAAATAATTTTTACACATAAAGAAAGCAAGAAATGGGATTGAGCTTGATTATGATATTAGCCTTGTTAGCCTTGATTTCTCTTTATGGTTTGCCTAAACTCAAACTTTATGATATAAAATGGCGTATTCATTCAACAAATTGGGTTAATTTGTAAAAGGTGATTAGGATTTGGAAAATCATGGAAACAGACAAGACCTTTCCAGAAAATCAAATTAAAGTAAAGGGACCAAAACTCTTGTTCCCAATTATTGTGGGTTTAAGCCTCATAACAGGCACGCTGTTTACATGGCAGTTGTTGTCAAAAGAGGCGAATTCTCATGTTGAGCGGTTTACACAGTTGCAACTGACAAGCGTAAAATACGAGATAGCCAGCAATTTAGAGTCCGACGTATTATCACTCTTGCGTATGGCTAAGCGATGGGAGAAACAGGGTGGAACTCCAAAAGAAGCATGGGGGTCGGATGCAACATTTTACTTTAAACATTCTAAGGTTTTACAGGCTGTAGAGTGGATAGATACATCGTTCCATGTTCGATGGATTGCGCCTCTTGAAGGTAATGAAGCCGCAAAGGACCTTGATCTTTCAAAAGAAGAGAAGCGAAGGATTGCGCTGGAAAAAGCCCGTGATTCCGGTGAAATAACGATGACGTCATCCATAGAGCTTGTGCAGGGTGGAAAGGGATTTCTAGTATTTGTGCCAATATTCAAGGGGAATGATTTCGATGGGTTCATTCTTGGCGTGTTTCGTTATCAAGCGTTGTTTGACAAGGTATTAGAAACAATTGCGCCTGGTTTTTTGATAACAATTTATGATCGAGACGAGAAAATATACGATCGTGAAATTCCCGGCAGTCTGCATGATGAGGAGTTATGCATGAAATCGGAAGTTGAAATTTATGGAATTATATGGCGTTTGTGTTTGTGCCCGGGGTCTGTTCAATTCAGACAAATGCGTTCCTATATCCCCGAATGGTTTTTAGTTTTTGGAACTATTATGAGTATTTCAATTGCATTGACGGTTTATTTTATGCAAATTTCTCGTTTTCGCGCAAAAAGATTGTTTCAGGTAAACCGTAAACTAGAGGAAGACATTTACGGGCTCAAACGTATGGAAGCCTTGCTTGAGCAATCGCGCAATTCCTACATAAAACTATTTGATGACTTTCCTGCGCTTATATGGCGTTCGGGCGTTGATGCAAAATGTGATTATTTTAATAAGACATGGCTTTATTTCACTGGGAGAACTCTGGAACAGGAGATTGGCGACGGCTGGGCAGAGGGCATACATCCTGATGATTTGGAGAGGTGTCTAAAAACCTATCTTGATGCATTCAACAAACGTGAATCATTTGAAATAGAGTACCGTCTGCGGTATCGCGATGGACAATACCACTGGATTGTTGATAGTGGAAGGGCATTTTATGGTTTAAATGGGGAATTTGTCGGATATATCGGGTCGTGTTATGACATAACCGAGAATAAGCGTGCGAGCGAAGAGATTGTTAAACGAATGAACCTTGCAGAGTTTGTCTCCGATGTGGGTGTTGCTTTAACACGATATATGGATTTAAGATGCGCCCTACAGAGTTGCACTGAGGAGATTGTAGACCACCTCGATGTTTCTTTTGCCCGCATCTGGACTCTTAACGAGAAAGAGAATGTGCTGGAATTGCAAGCCAGCGCCGGGATGTACACCCATATTGACGGCGGACACAGCCGAGTTCCTGTCGGTAAATTTAAAATTGGACTCATTGCACAGGAACGAAAACCGCATCTAACTAATACCGTTATCGGCGACCCGCGAGTTCATGATCAGGAATGGGCAAAAAGGGAGGGGTTGGTTGCCTTTGTGGGTTACCCTCTGATTACTGAGGATAAGCTGACAGGTGTAATGGCAATGTTTAGTAAAAAAAGTATAAGTGAAACTGCGCTGGAGTCCTTGAATTCGGTAGCTAATGTGGTTTCTCTTGGTATTGTGCAAAAGCAAGCGGAGATAAAACTGCAGGAGAGCGTAGAGAGATTCCATACTTTAGTTCAAACGGCAACAGACGCAATTGTTTTGGCTGACAGCATGGGGAACATTATCTTCTGGAATAAAGGAGCGCAAACCATGTTTGGTTATTCCGAAGAAGAAGCGCTGGGCAAACCAGTTACCATTTTAATGCCTGAACGATACAGGGATTCTCATACAAAAGGGGTAGAAAGGGTGCGTTTGACAGGGGTATCTAAAGTTGCCGGAAAAATATTGGATGTTCACGGGTTGAGAAAGGATGGGACTGAATTTTCTGTCGAACATACAATTGCCATTTGGAAAGTTGGGAAGAGGATGTTTTATACTGCAATTATCCGTGATGTTACTGTGCGAAAGCAAGCAGAGGAAATGGTGCGCCGGAGCGAAGAGAAATTCCGCCAGATTACAGAACATATCCATGAGGCATTCTGGATGACCTCCGTTGACGGCCGTGAAATGATTTACATGAGCCCGGCTTATGAAGAAATATGGGGGAGGACATGCAAGAGTTTATACGAGAACCCTGCGGGTTGGATAAACACAATTCATTCCGATGACCGTGAGCGGATTAGAGCCATACATACAGAAAGAAAGAGGCTTGGAAAATATGATGAAGAGTATCGTATTGTGCGCCCTGACGGGTCTATACGCTGGATTCGCGACATTGGTTTTCCAGTTAATGACTCAGGGGAGAATATCTATCGTATCGCAGGCGTTGCCGAAGACGTAACCAAACGCAAGCAGATGGAAGAAGAACTACATGCCCTGTCGCTTACCGATGAACTTACAGGATTACAGAACCGGCGCGGGTTCCTGATAATTGCCAAACAACAATTGAAGGTTGCTAGCCGGATCAATAGAGGGGTGTTTATTTGTTTTGCCGATATGGATGGTTTGAAATGGATTAACGACACAATGGGACACAAAGAAGGCGACAAAGCGCTGATTGACACGGCTAATGTTCTGAAGGAAGTTTTTCGGGATTCTGATGTTATTGCCCGCATGGGTGGAGATGAGTTTGCGATGTTAATGATGGATGGCATTAACGGCGGCGCCGAGGTTTTTACTGACCGTTCGCAGGAAAGCATTAAGTCCTTTAATGAAAAAGGAAATCGTAAATATAAGATATCTTTGAGTATGGGTATGGCGTATTACGACCATAAAAGGCATGTTTCTCTTGATGAATTGCTTGCCCATGCGGATAAATTAATGTACGAACAGAAACAGGAAAAAAAGAAAAAGTAGAGAAAAATATACAGGGCTATATTTATGAAGGACAAAAGAAAACCTAACAGGTCTGATTTAGAAACTATCAGAAATCAGATATTGGATTTTGCATGTGCAAAGCACGATTTCAAGCTGGTGTCTGAGGATTTTCCATTTGATGGGAATTGGAATGCGGTGTTTCTTGTAAAGTTACGGAATAATACAGAGGAAGACAGATTATATTGCGAGTCGCCATTGGGTGAACATTTTATCAGGTTTGGGCTTGATTTGGAGGTTGATGAACAAGTATGGCTGCGGGAATATGAGAATATTTTTCGGAAGGCATCAGGATACGACGTGGCTATTTATCCATCGCTTTTAAAAGAAGGCGGGCGGTATTGTCGGTTGTCTGTAAGGGTATGGGTTCCTAATTTTGGACAACGCATTTTTGGGCTGACTCTTTCAAACCTTGTGGACTGCAAAAAGGCTATTTTGAAAATGCTTTCAGAAGATTAAAGAGGAATGTCTTTGAAAATTTTCTTGGTTATCGTATGAATGTTTGATAAACTTTATTAGTAAATAATAATGATTACATATTAAAATATATTTGGGGAAAAATCAGGGGATATTGTATTTATGAAAATTGCTGTTTCTGGCAAGGGCGGCGTTGGGAAGACGACATTCGTAGCCACGCTTGCAAAGATTTTTGCGGAGAATGGGAAAAAGGTTATTGCGATAGATGCAGACCCCGTGTCCAATCTGGCA
>JAHFOX010000099.1 GCA_023261445.1 Planctomycetota bacterium | reverse complement strand
TTATTTATAGACAGGAAAGATTTGCGGCTAATATTACAAAAGCTTGGCCGTGTATCACACCCCCAAACCGCGAAACAAACCAAAAATTTAAAAATAAAATAAGCATCTTCAGGCTTTGTTAAGTATCATCTAATGAATAAACGAGGTTCATCTTTGTCTAAAGTCCTTGCCATCGCCGGCTCTGATACAAGTGGCGGGGCGGGAATACAGGCGGATATTAAGACAATCACGGCGCTCGGTGGTTATGCCACAACCGTTATTACTGCGCTGACTGCTCAAAATACCCTTGGCGTACAATCCATTTTTGAAATACCTGCATCTTTTGTTGGCAAACAAATTGACGCCGTAATGACGGATATTGGAACGGATGCCGTTAAAACTGGCATGCTGCTGAGCAAGGATATAGTAGAAACAGTGAGTTTAAAAATAAAGGCATATAAAATTAAATGCGTTGTCGTAGACCCCGTTATTATGTCCAAGAACAAAAAAAGACTATTATCAGGCGATGCTATCAAGGTGCTAACCTCAAAATTATTCCCCCTGTCTTTTCTGGTCACACCAAACATCCCTGAAGCAGAATATATCGCAGGTATAAAGATAAAAAATCAATCTGATGCAGAGAAAGCCGCTAAAATTATACATCAATTAGGCCCTTTAAACGTACTCATAAAAGGCGGACATGCAGAAAAAGCAGTGGACATTAAAAATAAGGATACTGTCATTGATATTTTATATGATGGAAAATCCTTTGAATATATTAAAGGCGCATACATAGAAACGAAAAATACACACGGCACAGGATGCACTTACGCCTCAGCAATAGCCACGTATTTAGCAAAGGGAGAGAAACTTAAAGAAGCTGTTATTCAAGCAAAGGGGTTTGTTACAATGTCTATTAAAAAGTCAATTAATCCTGGCAAAGGATACGGCACACTGGATCAGTTTGGGATAGCACAATTCACTTGAATTGACAGGTAGTGATTGTTATAATTTTAGTTTATATGGTTATGCCTATGTAAATTATTCTTGCAAAATATTGGGAGTATTCGTATTTAATGTTTTAACAGTAAATTTACCTGACTATAGACTGCTAGCCTGCCGCACTAGGTACTCTTTTATAGTGAGAATGCACTAAATATGCAACAAGTTGCCGCATTAGAATCCAGTGTGTTGGTATTAAACAAATTTTTCATGGCATTGCATGTAATTTCGGCAAGGCGTGCGTTTGCATTAATATGTAAAGAAACCGCCGAGATCATTTCTGTAGATGCTGGGAAATTTAATTCTTATAATTTTGAAAACTGGAAGGATGTTTCTCTCTACAAAGTAAAATCAGGTTTACCAGAGGACGACAGAACAAGCTGGATCAGGACTGTTTCTTTTGAAATCGAGGTGCCGAAGATTATCCGTCTTTTATTTTATGATAAACTTCCGCAATCCAATGTAAAATTCAACAGACGAAACATTTTCGCCCGAGATGAAAACAAGTGTCAATATTGCGGACAAAGACACCCGACATCAGAACTCAGTTTAGACCATATTGTGCCGAAGGCGTATAACGGAAAAACCACATGGACAAATATTGTATGCGCCTGTACGGAATGTAATAAGCAGAAAGGCGGCAGAACCCCTGCTCAGGCTGGCATGAAGTTAATACGGAGACCCGCAAAACCAAAACACAGCCCGATACTAAGTTTAAAACTTCGTTCGGATAAATATAGCTCATGGAAACAGTTTTTAGACGAGGCATATTGGTCGGTACCGTTGAAATAATACTTGTTCCTAATAGGTTCAGAGATATTTCAAAATTGTCTTTTTGTGGTAATTACACATCTCTACTTTCAGAGAAAATTTTTTAAAAATCGTCGAAGAAGAGCATCTTGATAATTGCTCTAAAGTCATTCGAAGGATATTTTATCCTTTTTCAAAAACATACGGGTTTGCAGTTAAAACTCGTATTTTTTTTTATAATAAGGGTATTCTAAAGAGCACACGTCTTCCAGTGCCTGTAATCAGTGTGGGAAATATTACGACAGGCGGAACCGGCAAGACACCTCTCGTTGAATATATCGCAAGATATTTACAGGAAAAAGGGAAAAAGGTTGCTGTTCTCAGCAGGGGTTATGCTGCCAATTTAATACAGGCAAACAGTTCTTTGTCAAAAAATATTTGCAATGATGAACATCTTTTGTTTAAGGAAAATATTCCTGATGTTCCGAATTTATTAAACAAGGACAGGATTAAGAGCGGCTTAGAGGCAATCAATCGCTTTCAGGCTGAATGTTTAGTGCTGGACGACGGATTCCAGCATCTTCGATTGACAAGAGATTTAGATATTGTAATCATTGATGCGCTGAATCCATTTGGATTTGAACACGTGATACCACAAGGACTGCTGCGTGAACCATTAGAAGGGTTAAAAAGGGCTGATATGATTATACTATCACACGTGGATCAATGCGATCATGATAAAATCATATATATTACTGACCGCTTGCGCAGGGTTGCAGAAGGCATCCCGTTATTAGAAACAATTCATAAACCCGTATGTTTAGAGTCAATAAAAGATGGTACATCGTTGGACGTTAGCTGTTTAGCAGGTAAAAAGGTCTTTGCGTTTTGTGCCATAGGCAACCCTCTGTCGTTCAGAAAAAGCATTGAAAGTTTAGGGGCGGACTTACTCAGTTTCCGTGCATTTCCTGACCATCATTTATATACGTCTTCTGAATTACAAAAATTGAATAACGAGGCACAAAGCGTTAAACCAGATGCAATCGTTATTACACAAAAAGACAAGGTGAAGATTAAAAATAACTTAGATATGTGGAATTTCCCGTTGTGGACTTTAAAGATGGAAATTCGCATCATACGCGGTTATGAAATTTTTGAAAGTAAAATCAATACCATTCTGAATTGAAAGGAGAAACAAAGTGGCTCACAAAATTACTGATGAGTGTATAAATTGCGGGGCGTGTGAAACCGAATGCCCTGTAAATGCTATATCTGAATCGGGAGATAAAAGGGTAATTAATGCAGACCTCTGCACCGATTGCGGCAATTGTGTAAGTATATGCCCTGTAGAATCAATCCTTGCTCCGTAATGCGCAAAGATTGATTCTGTCAGTTTCAAGGAATTACGAATGGCAAAACAAAATGAACATGATACTGGTTCTTTTAAACCTTTAGACCTTAGCAGGATCAAGACCTATTCAATTAAGGAGCGAAAGAATCTTTCAAATATCAACCTGTTTGCTAAACCTGTTTTACCTACAGATGGAATGTACGCCTTTTTTGAATCCCTGCCAGAAATTCTAGCTTCGGCAAATCTACGGAAGGTGATTGATGCAATAATTCAGGCGCACAAAAACAAACGTCCGGTAGTAATGGCAATTGGCGCGCATGTTATAAAGTGCGGCTTATCCCCGATAATTATAGACCTTATGAAGCGCCGTATAATAACGGCTATTGCCATGAATGGCGCTGTTGCGATCCATGATTACGAAATTTCGCTAATCGGAGCTACCTCAGAAGACGTAGCCGCCAGTCTGAAAGACGGCAGTTTTGGTATGGCAAGAGAAACTGCTATGGCGTTTCAAATCGCATCCGCAAAAGGAACAAAAGAAAACATCGGACTTGGTCGCGCCCTTGGAAACAAAATAGTTGAAGAAAAGAATAAATATAATGACCTTAGCCTGCTAGTATGGGGTGTAAAACTGAATATACCAACCACGGTTCATGTTGCGCTGGGAACGGATACAATTCACATGCATCCGAACGTTTCAGGAAAGGATTTGGGAGAATCGAGCCACATTGATTTCAAAATCCTCGCTTCTGTCGTTTCGGAGCTGGAAGGAGGCGTGTGGCTAAATGTAGGCTCTGCCGTCATCATGCCTGAGGTTTTTCTCAAAACACTCTGTATAGCTAGAAATATTGGTAAAAAGGTTGAAAATTTTGTGACTGTAAACATGGACATGATTCAACATTATAGACCACAAACAAATGTCCTGAAAAGACCGACCCAACAAGGATATGCTATTACTGGGCACCATGAAATCATGCTGCCATTACTGAGAATGGGTATCCTCTCTAAACTTGGTATAGGAGATGAGTAAAACCCGAACCCTTTTACAAATATACCAAAAAATGTTTGATGTGTTGGGACCTCGTCAATGGTGGCCTGGAGAGACGCCTTTCGAAGTCGTTATTGGCGCTATATTAACACAAAATACCAACTGGTCTAATGTTGAAAAAGCCATCAAAAACCTTAAGATTGCTGGCAAGCTTACTCCAAAAGGAATATACGAATTAGACATAACAGAACTTGCGCAGCTTATTCGATCCTCTGGTTTTTTTAATGTAAAGGCAAAACGTGTTAAATCGTTTGTCGGTTGGCTATATTCAAAATATGATGGCAACCTCTCAAAGATGTTTGCTCAGGATTTGCAAACACTTAGAAGTGATTTGCTTGCTATAAAAGGCATCGGACCTGAAACAGCAGATTCTATTTTGTTATACGCCGGGAATATGCCCACTTTTGTTGTGGACGCCTATACATACAGGATTTTTTCAAGACATAGTCTTATTCCAGAAGAAAGCACATACGATGAGATAAAATCTTTTTTTGAAGAAAATCTTCCGAAGGATATAAAATTATTTAACGAATATCATGCCTTGTTAGTAAATATCGGAAAGATGTATTGTAAACCAAAGAAGGTTTGCGAACAGTGTCCATTAAAAGATTTTCTGTGATTTTGTAATGACATGGACAACAAAGAAAATATCTGCAGTGGTAGGTTAAAACCCGCCCCTACATAATAATTTTTGGTTATTTTTGGAGTAAATAAATAAGATGACAAGCAAAGATGTGTTAATAAAAGGCGGCCATGTGGTTGACCCTGCTACAGGGATTGATGGTCGGGCAGACATCCTTATCAGGGATGGTAAGATCAAAGCAGTTTCTAACGATATAAAGGCAAGTAACAACACGCAGGTTATAGATGCAACCAATAAACACGTAATTCCCGGTTTAATTGATTGCCATGTACACCTTCGCGAACCAGGACTGGAATATAAAGAAACCATAGAGACGGGGTCCCGCGCCGCCGCAATGGGTGGTTATACAACATTGATATGCGAACCCAATACTATCCCCCCCATTGATTCATTAGAAATGGTGGCATCCTTGATGGAGAAGGTCTGCCAAAAAAGCAAGGTGAATATCTATACAAAGGCATGTATTACAAAAGGACTGTTGGGCGAAGAGCTAACAGATATTGAAAAGCTGGCAACAGACAAAAGAGTGCGAGCCTTATCGGATGACGGCAACCCGGTTTTTTACGAAACATTAATGAAAAAGGCTTGCGAACTAGCGGCACGAAACAATCTTGTCATAAGTCCACATTGCGAAGATTCTCAAATTTCCTTAGATAAGGCAAAAGGAAATTCCAACGTGGCGCATTTCCCAGGCAAGCCATTCTGCCATGAAACAGACTTTATCAACAGGGAAATAAAATGCGCCGAACAAGCCAAAGGCTGGCTGCATGTTTCACATGTTAGCATGAAAAGCTCTCTCGATGTTATTCAACAAGCAAAAGAGAGGCGTCTTGCAAGGATTACATGCGAAGTCACTCCGCATCATTTATTATTGGACGATACCTTCAGAAACTCAAGTGGAACACTACCCAAAACGAATCCTCCTTTGCGTTCCAGAGAAGACATGGAAACCCTCCAGAAAAACCTGTCAAACGGCGTAATTGACGTTATTGCTACAGACCACGCCCCACACACCCATGATGATTTAAAAAAAGGAGCCTCTGGTTTTGTAGGGCTTGAAAATGCGCTCGGCGCCCTCATAACAAAACTTGTCCATCCGGGCATAATATCTTTAAAAGAACTCGTCCGTAAAATGTCCACCAATCCTGCCAGAATATTTAAAATCAACGGAGGCAGTCTAGCCGTTGGTATGCCCGCTGACATTGCCATTATTGATTTGAATAAAGAATGGACCGTAGATGTCGAAAAATTTGAATCTAAGGCAAGAAACTGTCCTTTTAACGGCTGGAAATTGACTGGACAAGTCGTAACCACCTTAGTTGGCGGCAAGGTAATTGTTGATAACTCCCAAATTGTATGTTAATAGTCGTTGACGGCTATAATTTTATATTCACCGTACCAGAACTGGAAAAACACGTAAAGGTAAAACATATAGAACCTATGCGTGACCACATAATTTCCCTATTTTCAAAATATAAGGAAAAGAAACGCTACGATGTGATTATAGTATTCGATGGCAACTATACAGAAGCTGATTTACCAAAAAAACAAACCCATTCCGGCGTTACTGTGATTTATTCAAAGACTGGTATAAGCGCTGACACCGAGATAAAAAATATCACAAGCCTTTGCCAGAATCCAAAAGATGTTGTCATTGTAACCTTCGACAACGATATTCTAAGACACGTCAGAAAATGCGGCTGTAAGGTTATCGAACCAAAGGCAATGTATAAGGAAATTCTGGCGATTCTAAACCCAATCAAAAAAAATGAATCTGATGAGCCTGATAGCAAACTGGATGGCCCGTCTGAAAACGATGCAAAATACTGGAAGGA
>JAHFOX010000098.1 GCA_023261445.1 Planctomycetota bacterium | reverse complement strand
CCACTACTTCCTCCGCCACCTCCACCACCACCACTACTTCCTCCGCCACCTCCACCACCACCACTACTTCCTCCGCCACCTCCACCACCACCACTACTTCCTCCGCCACCTCCTCCTCCACCACTGCTGCCTTCACCAGCCAGTTGGCTTACTATGCCTATCTGATAAACGACTGAATGCGTTAATCCGCTTACCATTAATCTAGAGCCCAAATTATCACAAGTGTAGCCGCTACTCGCAGCTCCGTCGCAAAGCAATTTAGTTTCATTTGCAAAGCTGCAGTCACCTGATACTACATCAAAAGAATCTGTTTCATGGTCGTATATGCACACACCATTTAGATTTTGATTTGTTTTGTTTAAGTATACAGTTTTTGTGGCCCCACTTAAATCAATTCCTTTTATCAAAAGTTTATTTGAGTCAGAATTATTTTCTAAGATTGTAATATTGCTTAAGTCAAGTGGTTGAGATGAAAAATTCCAATAAAATTCTATTAACTTGCCATCCTCTTCTGTAAAAAGAATAGATTGTATGCCTTCAAAGTCGTGGCTCAGATTTGTTGTATTGCCTATCTGCAAACCTAATGCCTGTATGTTTGTTGTTACATTTCCTATTGTGCTTTTATCATTGTTTGTAATATTACATACCTTTACATCGCCCACCCCCAATTGAATATCGCCATTAGAATCACAATCTCCACTAAATAAAGCAGAGTAGGCGGCATCTGGAGTTTCGTTTACAACATAAGTTCCAGCGTCGTATGTATTTTCATTCCCACTTACAACAGAAGAACTATTTATGTATATTGTAAAGTTAATAACATCTTTGTTTCCGCCATTGTTGTTAACTACAACTTTGTTGACAGTTAACTTAGGAGCATTATCATCGTTTATTATAGTGCATGATTTTACCTCGCCAATGGAAAGGCTTACGCGTCCATCAGCATCACAGTCACCTGTTATAGTTGATGTGTATTCAGAATCTTCTGCTTCAGAAACTTGATGGATGCCTATATTAAAAGTGCCTTCTGCACCGCTAGTTACAGAATCTCCGTCAACGAACAATGAGAAGTCTCCAACAACTTTTTCTCCACCGTTATCATTTACAACCACTTTTGTAACTGTTAATTTAGGAGCGATATCATCATTATGAATAGTACAGCTTATCTCTTCACCCTCTTCTAAAGTAACACTGCCGCCTAATACAGCTGGGCATTCAGCATCCCCAGTTATGCTTACAAAGTTATACCCTGCTAAACCAGTTTCATTAATTATATGAGCTGTGTTAGAGTTAACTTCAATTATGTCGCCTGAATTAACCGCATTGCCATCAATGCTTAACCCAAAATCATTAGGCCCTGCATTTCCACCATTATCGTTTACGGCATTCTTGATTAATGTAATCTTAGCAGGCTTATCATTATTTGTTATATTGCAAAACCTTGTTTCACCATTTGCAATTGTGCCTGAACAATCAGTAGAGTATGATACAGAGTAACCAACAGAGTCATATTCACTAATTGTATACGCGCCTGCAAATAATGTTACGACTGTTCCAAACTCATCACCTGCAAATACAGTTGGCTCAGCATTGTTACCCCCATCTTCATCAACATTTATGGCATCAATATTGAAATAGGAAGCAGTTTTATCACCGCCATTTCCATTTATAACATGCTTAGTCACTATTATATGAGCTGGCTTGTCATCGTTTGTTATAGAGCATGATTTTACCTCGCCAATGGAAAGGCTTATGCGTCCATCAGCATCACAGTCACCTGTTATAGTTGATGTGTATTCAGAATCTTCTGCTTCAGAAACTTGATGGATGCCTATATTAAAAGTGCCTTCTGCACCGCTAGTTACAGAATCTCCGTCAACGAACAATGAGAAGTCTCCAACAACTTTTTCTCCACCGTTATCATTTACAACCACTTTTGTAACTGTTAATTTAGGAGCGATATCATCATTATGAATAGTACAGCTTATCTCTTCACCCTCATCTAAAGTAATGCTTCCACCCAAAACACCTGGGCATTTGGAATCTCCTGTTATTTTCTTAAATTCATACCCACTTAATCCAGCTTCATTTATTGCAATTGGCGTATTCGCATTAACATCCAAAGTTTGGCCTGAATTAACCACATTGCCATCAATGCTTAACCCAAAATCATTAGGCCCTGCATTTCCACCATTATTATTTATAACATTTTTTATCAAAGTTATACTTGAAGCAATATCATTATTAGTTATAGTACAAGATTTAACATCTCCTGGATTTAAGTTAACATTCCCATTTGAATCACAATCCCCACTAAATGATGCTGCATAACCTTCACTTGATGATTCACTTACAATGTGTGCACCTGCAATAAATGTATTCATTATGCCGCTGCTTACAGAGCTTCCATCAACAAGCAATGAGAAATCCAAAACTTCTTTAAGTCCACCATTATCGTTTACAACTATTTTATTTACTGTTAAATTTGCTTGACCTACTATTAGAGAATTACCTACAGGATTAAAAAGCGGTGCATCTGCGGAGTTGGGCCATGCTCCAGATACAAAGTTAAGTTTGCCTTCTTCTATCTTGACATCTACAATGTTCCCCAATGTCGCTTCCGTAGCAATGTCGGCTGCAACATAAAATTGATAATTAGATGAAGTATTCATCAGGAAACCCTGGCTTGGTAAATTAAAAGTGAACTCGCCAGTACCGCTAGGAGAGCCTGAGCTTCCCAACTGTAAATCACTACTTGGGTCAAATGTCCCTCCGCTAACGTCGCTCTCTGCGTACAGGTAAAGTTTGCTAATATCATTTTTGTTTGTTCCTGCATATTTAATTTTAGCAGTTTGGAATTTCTCAGAATTGGACGCTTTTGAGGATGAGTGATTGGTATGAAGAGTGAACGTCATTAAGGGAACATTCGTTTGGGCCCTAATAGCATAGTCCGGAGTTAAATCATTAACATCTATTGTTGTGATATCAAGAGAAGTTGGTATGACTGCAAGAACTATTTTAGCAAGAACTATGGAAAATATAAAAGCAGTTGCTATAAAAGCGAAATATCGAGATTTGCCCTTTCTAAAGTTCAAAAGCATGTTTACCAACAAAGCTAAGAATGAATGTATGCTTTATAAATCTTTCGGTCTGTAGCTACTTTGAAGTAGTGTAAAAATAAGGTTTCATATAATGCTATTTCCGTTTGAGCATTCAATATTTTTGTTAAATGCCCCCCTAACTTTCCACAAATCCCATTTTTGTCGTCTACAAATAGAAAATAATGCTCCCGCCGAACCATAAACATTTTTGTTAAAATTTAGGGAATTTCACTTTTTATTCTTTATTGGTCACTTATTAGAATATTTATATCTTACCAATTCCGTGGGTCATCCTCTGGATGTTCCCAATAATGCAGTTCTTCTCCTTTTGAGACTACATCTCGTTCTTTGTAAACACGCGCTTGTTCAGAAAAACTTGTCGGATACGACCCTTGCTGATATTCAATTTTCAACGATGCTTGTGGTTGAGATTCATTCAGCTCAAATATACCATAGTATGTGCCTTGTTTTGTATAAAATATTATTCTCCTATTCTGATAATCCGCTTCCCAATCTCCTTCAAAAACAGTGCCAAAATCATCCTTTCCTCCTGTGTCTTTTGTAATTCCTGTATCCTTTCCACCTATTATTCTTTGCTTAGAATAATATTTATTATTCACCGGGAAAAAAAGAAGAATGGCAGGAATATCATTATTGCCCCATTTGCTGCTCCGCAGATACCACTCGCCAACAAGTTCTCCAGCATGCTCGCGATGAATCAAAATAGGATTAGTGAGATATGGTTCCCATGGCGGGGAAATGACCCCAGAAACTTCTTCGCCTTTTGAAAGATATTTATCTAGAATTCCCTTCTGCCATTTTCCAATCAAGTCCTGCTTGGCATCTTCCTTTAAATAATCAAATGGAGAAACCAAAGTGGCGCCTTTGACAAATTTGTACCAATAAGTAACGCCGTCTTGTCGGTGCTGGTCAGCAACACTGAATTCAGCGAAGTGATATCCTGGATATGCAACATCTTCTCCAATTGCAACAGGATCTCCTGCCTTGACAAAATCTCCTTCTTTCACCAAAGGCTGCTTTACATGCGCATGGTCGCCCCATAACCCATCACCATAATAGACAACAACGCGATAGCCTCCTTGAGGATCATTCTCATTGTTAAGCCTGGCATACACAACTTCCCCATCATCCCAGCTTCCTATAGGTGTACCCTTCTCTATATAAATCCACTCGTGGTCAAGACCTTCCCAATGCCCCCATCTATGGGCGCCATAGGCTCCGATTTTGGTAATCTCAATTTTATCCAATGAAGCAGGAAGTATTAGCCGTACTTTAGAAGCGCCTTCAGGAAGCGGCTGAGTAAGAGCATCTTTAACCCATGGTTGCGGTTTGGAAAGTTTTGGAACAATGCAGAAACTATTTGAAGGATTATTACGGCAGAAATTATTGCACCTCCCTATATTATTCTTGCAAAAAACAAAACAGCCGCTGAGAGAATCGCATAAATTCCCCATGCCTGGAGATTGATATATAGGATCATTTTTAATTCCTATAAATTCCCTTGTTTCATTTGTTTTCTCACCAGTTATTTGATATGTTATTTCCTTAGTCCGCTCTTCAATCATTCTTTTGGTGATCTCTTCTGTTTTTTCTTTGGTAATCCTGTCAATTTCTTCTTGAGTTATGCGTTCAGTTTCTTTTTTAGTTATTTCGTCTTTTATCCGCTCTCTTTCTTTATCAATTTTGGAACATCCCAAGATAATTAACGATGATAATAGAAGCAGCAAAACAAATGAAGTAAGCTTCGGTTTCATATATCCTCATTCATCTTTTTTGAAGCAAGCTCTCAGCGTTTTTATAGGCATACTTTTCCTGCACTGCCGGGTCTAATTGCCCAATAAACGCCCGCGAATATTCTTCAAGCAATGATTCTACCTCAGGATCATAGTGCCAGAGTGCGTGTCCCCGATCCGTTCCCCAGAGGAATTGGTCGGGGTGCTTTTCAATCTTATTTTTCCAGAAAGCCACCTTTTTATTTAACGTGTCTTGCCAGTTTTCTTTGAATTTGGTGGCGAAGTCCTGCTTGTTGGTAAATGCATCAAGAAGCGGCCCCCCGTAGGAACTTTCCCCAAAAAGGGTCGTGTCCACGCTATAGTGCGCGTTCGCATACTTGCCTAAAAATGTGTCGTAAAACATATTTGCCGAAGGCAATGTTTCCGCGCCGTGAAAAAGAAATTGCACGTTCGGATAATCGTGCACAACTTCTTCTATCGCCTGCATCTGTTCTTCAATAGGGTGCACCATCACAATAAGATGATGTTTCTCCGCGATCTTATACAGTTCACGGAATTGAGGATCATTAGGTTTCGTGATGCGATAGAAATCTAAATACAGCGAGATCTCTCCGTATCCCTTAAATAAACCTTCGTTTGCATCGAGCACCTTCCCCACTTGCGTAGGATCCAACGGGTAGCCAGGAAATGATACCAGCTCGAGAAAATGATTAATTACACCGGGATATTGCTGTTCAATTTCTCGGATGGTCTTTACCGACGAATCTTTCAGGTCGAATGGTATCCCGTAAAATGCAATGACGCTTTTTATCCTGTCTTTGTTACTGAAAAGACACGCGACATCGTGCCCGGATATGTCTTGGTCAAGAACAGGTGCCGTCGGAACGTTGGGGATTTTACGCATTTGCGGCATGTGAAAATGATCATCAATAAGCGTGCCGATATAATAAGGAGTATTGCTAAATTGCCTTTGTAACGGACCTAGATTACAGGGCTTTTGCACCACAACTTCTTTTTGTTTTTGCTGTTCAACCGGAGCAGAGGATGTTTCAAATTCACACAACTTTTGGCAGGGGGGTTGACCAGAAAAGTAATTGCAGTCAGTGGGCCATTGAACAGGCTTGCCGGCTTTCCAATCCTCGCAATTCTGTCTTCCAGATGAATCTGGAATGTAAGAACAAGAAGGCGGCCAGCAGCCGAAATCATCTCTAACCGTTTGTTTAATTTCAGGAGTTATTTTTTCTGCTTGTGTTTCAGGCGCATTTGTTTGCTGATTAGGTTGATTTGAACTTACTTTTTCGGCGTTTTGAGCAGGAGTTTCAGGCGCTTTTGTTTGAGGCTGCTGGGAAACACAGCCGATTGCAAAAATTACAGCAATTAATAAAATTAAAAAAATCAAGAATTTGTTGAGCTTCATAGCTGAACTCTGACAAAAGACGTATATAAACATTTCTTTTTAAATGGACTTATGACATATGTTCTAAACAAGAGATATTCCAAATTGTTAAATGCCCATCTTAGGACTTTTGCATTTTTGTTAAATGCTCTCCTAACTTTCCAAAAATACCATTTTTATCGTTGAGAATAAAAAATTATGCTCCCGCCGAACCATAAACTATTTTGTTAAAAATTAGGGATTTTTTATTCTCGTAGGCAAGAATACTACACAGTTTCTGTGTAGATGAATTGCCTTGCCTAAAGTTTTTCTACTTTCTTAATAAAAAATTGAGCGTGCAACGAATTTTTGGCACGCTCAATC
>JAHFOX010000128.1 GCA_023261445.1 Planctomycetota bacterium | reverse complement strand
TAGTAATAACCAGAAATATTGCTACGCTTATATGGCAATATTTCTGCAATAGTATAGCAGCTATTGCCATGAGAACACCTGCAAACAAAGGTTTCCCAAAAACGCCAATAAACCTGAATTCAAAAACAGGATTTAATTTCTTTATCTTAATCATACACGCAGTCATAAAAAATAATTCGGCTGCAAGCGTACCAGCACATGCCCCCCAGTAGCCATATTTAGGAATAAATAGTAAATCTATAATGATATTGATTATTAAAGACAAGACTGTGTATCTCAAGAGTACATGCTGTAAACCCATAGAAAGAGAAAGAAACCATAATAGAGCATTTGGAAAGGAAAAAAAGAAGATTATGCCGAGAAGAGACAAGACTGTCGCGGATTTCTCAAAACCTTTACCCAGAAGAAGGCTTATAATTGAGTTTGAAAATGTAATGCAGCCTACAGAAATTGGAATCCCTATGAGGATTAAAATTTTCGTCCATTTCTGAAATAATTGCGATAACATTTTTTTGTCATGGCTTGCAAACCAGCAGAGCGCAGGGTAAACAGGTCTTGACAAAAGTAAACCAATAAAACTTATTCTCTGAACAAGATTATAAGGGGCGCTATATATACCAACCTCTCCAACCCCCCTAAACTTATAAAGAAAAAATATATCTATCCTGTTGTACACGTTTCTTGCTATTCTGCTTCCGGCAACTGAAAAACTATTTTTGAAATAATGCATCCAGAGGGACGGGGCAAATTCTATCTTTGGTTTTAATAATACTGCCGCCAGCACAATGAATGATGTTACAGAAGTAATTGCCTCTGCCAGAGCCTGAGATGCAAATATACCCGTAATTCTATACTCTGTAAATCTTGTAACAAAGAATGTAAAAATCAGTATCAAAGAACTTCCCATTGCAGTAAAGTAGCTTTCTAAATCAAGCCTTTCGTATGCCAGAAAAACCGCATTATTTGATAATGTTGCCATTCTAAAAAATACCCACATTAGACCAAAATAAAGGCTACCCCTTGATGCAGGAAACAAGCCCAGTGTATATACTGTTAAAAGAAAACAAAAAAATATTACAACACATAAGAAATATCTAAAAACAATAGCACCCCCAAAATATCTGCTATTTTCATCACTTTTTAAGGTCAGATCTCTTACAAGAACGCTATTAATACCCGCATCGGGAATTACTGTAAGAAGAATAAGGATCGCCCAAAGGAATGAATACTCGCCGAATTCTTCTACACCAAGATACCTTGCAACAATAGCAATATAGAAGAACAAACACAATATTTCAAAAACCTTACCGCCCGATAAGTAGAACAGGTTTTTGAAGACAGGCAGTTTTCTATTCATCCCGAACCCACCTCTGGTGAAATATTCTCCAATGGTGCCATTGTTCAGGATATTCCAATACATATTTTTCTAGAAAATTAGTACATTTTGTAAGAGCTTCTTTCAAATTCTCTTCTACATTTCCTGTTTTTGCAATCTCAACCGACTTCTCAGCACGGATATACCACCTGTCCCCCGGCATCCGAAGTGTTACATTTGGTATAATGGCGCAACCAGTCCGCATAGCTATGGCTGCAGTTCCAGACGATATGTACGTTTTCTTTCCAAGAAACTCTATTACAGGATCGTTTTGATTAGGTTTAGCATCAATGAAAAGGCTTATTCCCTCGTTCCTTTTAAGTATCTGGATTATTTCAAGAAGTAAATCTAATTGTTTGTCTTTGTGAATAATTTTTCCTGAGATACCTTGTTTGTATGTATCAAGTTTTTTCACTAGCATTTTTTTTTCTAAACGGCTGGCTTTCAATTGTGTGACATCTTGCGCTATATCATTCATAATACAGCCCTTCATGTTGGTTATAGCACCCGCCAGATAATAAATTCCCATGTGACCCAGACTGAATATAATCCCTTTCCCCCTTCTCAAAGCATCTTCTATATTTTCTAAACCATAAAAATCCAGCTTCTGTGCAAGTAACTTCTCATCAATTCTAGGAAGTAAAATAATTTCTACATTCGCTTTCGCATGGTTTATGAAGTTTAGTTTAACAAGTTTTTTTATCTCCCCGTCCGATTTTCCCTTCAAAACCTCTTTCATATTTTGTCTTATAATCTTCCTGTTCTCTTTAAAAAGGTAATAATTTATAACGCCGAGAATTGTGGCAAGTTTATAAGCAATTGAAACAGGAATGTATCTTACGAGAGGAACGATGATATAGTAGAAAATCCACTTCCCGGCATATCTGGCAATTCCTAAAATCGGCATAAATCTAGCTTAATAACCCCTTTGCTTCACTTACTATTGCAAGACCAATAATTTTTGCACCGTCTGACTCAAGAAGCTGTTTCGCTCTTACCGCCTTTGACTTCGCAGTGCTCCGGAGTTTTATTGTCATAATGGTAGTTTTGATATTATTTATGAAATGCCTCCTTGCTTGTATTGACGAAGCATCCTGTGCATCAAAAATTGCAATATCAAAATTCTTTTCGAAATGTGAAACAAGGCTTGAAATTTTATTATAAAATCCTGCATAAGATATTGTTTCCAGTTTACCAGGAGGTACTACATATAGATTATCATACTTAGTTGCATGGACAATTCCTTCTATCTCTTTGGTTCCCGAAAAATATTCAGCAATCCCTGGTTTGTGTGCAACGCCAAACATCCTTGCAATACTGGAATTTACGAAGTTCATATCTACAATTACCGTTTTTTTTGAATTAACTTGAGAAGTTATATAACCAATATGAGAGGAAACGGTACTCTTGCCATCGCCAATCATAGGACTTGTTATCAATACCTTTTTCTCTCCTTCCTTCAATTGTTCAAAGAGCCTATAGGTAAAATCAAACATATTTGAAGATAAGGAATTAGTTTTATAGAAATTGGAAACTTCCAAGGCGTTCCTGT
>JAHFOX010000028.1 GCA_023261445.1 Planctomycetota bacterium | reverse complement strand
TTACTAAAGAGATTACTGTATGGATGAGTCATGGCGATCAGGTTGTCAAATTGCCTTCTGAATTTGAATCACTCGCATTTACACAAAATTGTCCTTATGCTGCCATAAAACACAAAAACAATACGTTCTACGGTGTTCAATTTCATCCAGAAGTAACACACACACCACAGGGGATTCAAATCATTCGTAATTTTCTTTATGAGATTTGCGGCTGTACGGGCGATTGGAGAATGCATTCATATATAGAGAAATCCATGAACGACATACGCAAGCAGGTTGGAGATGGAAGGGTGGTTTGCGGATTGTCAGGCGGGGTTGATTCTGCAGTAACAGCAGCGCTTATTCATAAATCAATTGGGAATCATCTGTCATGTATTTTCGTAGATAACGGGCTTTTGAGGAATTATGAGGCAGAGGAGGTCATAAATACATTTAAAAACAATTTTACGGTTGATTTGCATGCTATTGATGCACGAGACAGATTTTTAAATAAATTAAAAGGCGTAACCGATCCTGAAAAAAAACGCAAGATAATTGGACATGAATTTATTGAAATTTTCAAGGAAGAGGCAAAGAAAATATCCCAAGCAAAATTCCTGGCACAGGGCACGCTGTATCCCGACGTTATCGAGAGCATTCCCGCTCACGGAGGCCCAACGGTAACCATTAAGAGCCATCATAACGTGGGTGGACTGCCGGCTGAATTGGGATTTGAACTTGTAGAACCCTTGAGATTTCTGTTTAAAGATGAGGTGCGGAAAATAGGCGAAGAGTTAGGTCTGCCTGAGGAATTGGTTTGGCGTCATCCATTTCCCGGTCCTGGACTTGCCATACGTATTATTGGTGAAGTGACTAGACCACGTTTAGAAATACTTCGCAATGCTGATAAGATCGTCATTGAAGAGATACGCAAAGCAGGTCTCTATCGTTCCATTGCTCAGTGCTTTGCCGTATTACTGCCTTTGAGTACAGTGGGAGTAATGGGAGATGAAAGAAGCTACGAAAATGTTATAGCTGTCCGCGCTGTAGAAACAACCGACTTCATGACTGCCGACTGGTTTCGCATCCCAAACGAGGTGTTGGGAATCATTTCAAGCCGGATAATCAATGAAATCAAAGGCGTTAATCGTGTGGTTTATGACATTAGCACCAAACCGCCAAGTACGATCGAGTGGGAATGAATGTTTAAATATACAAAAATCGTAACGTATTACAGAATGTTTAAATTTAATTAGCTGGGGAACTAGGATTCGAACCTAGACAAAACGATCCAGAGTCGTTTGTGCTACCGTTACACTATTCCCCAGTAGCTGATAAGTCGTATCCACAGTGACGCATCACCCGTCTCATGCGTTATCTAATACGATATTGAAAATTGAGATGTGAAAAGAGGAATTTTGAAATTAGGACACGGATTTTCACTGATAAACATGGATAGCAATTTGTAAATTCTGACAATCTGTGTTCATCAGTGTACAAAATTCACGACGACATGATACAATATCTTTTCAGGCTAGTCAAGTACATTGGTGTTTATTAATTACAACCTAAAAAATGCCTTTGGACGCTGATTTGCTCAGATTTGCACTGTTTTTTTCAGAAAGTAGAGATGCATTGTGATGCGTCTCTACATCGGATGCAACAGCATCTTTCTGGTGAAATCTTTATATAGTGTAAATATCCGTGTTTGTCAGCGTTTATCTGTGTCCTATTGCAGAATTTAGGTACAAGGCTTTTGACCAACATGGATGGTAACGATTCCCAGTGTTTTTGAGTATATTTTCACGTTTCCAAGTCCACATAATTCCATTATTGTTTTTAATCCATACCAATCAGGGAAATTTAATACCGAAGCAGGGAGATAAGAATAAGCATTATACTTGCTGCGTGAAATGAGTTTTCCAATAAGAGGAAGTATTTTTTTGAAGTAAAAATAATAGATTGCCTTAAAGAGTTGATTTGTAGGCTGCGAGAATTCCAATATTACAACACGACCACCAGGTGCGGTTATCCTTGTCATTTCGGTAATACCAGCCTTCAGGTCAGACACATTCCTAATACCAAAGGCAACGGCAGAGACTTGAAAGTAATTGTCATAAAACGGCAAATGTAAAGTATCAGCGCCGAGAACATCAATCTTGTCAGAAAGGTTTCTTTTTTTGAGCTTGTTATCTGCCAGTTTTACCATTTCATGACAAAAGTCGCTTCCAATAACCTTGCCAGTACTGTTTAAGACTTTGGAGTATTCAATTGCCAGGTCGCCGGTACCGGTGCAGACATCCAGGACTTTTGCATCAGGAGTGACGTTGCTTACCTTCACGGCAAACTTACGCCAGCTCTTGTCAAAGTTGAAGCTTAAAATGGTGTTTAAAAGATCATATACCCTGGCAACCGAGCCAAACATCTGTTGGATATGTGTACCTTTTTTAGCCAATAATTCGGTTTGCGTAATCATAATTAAACTGTTATTTAGCCACGAATGAACACGAATATATACAGTATTCTCTATTTCTCCCCTTCGCCCTTTCCCCTTACTCTTTTTTTAGCTAGATTCCATATGTGTTCCACTTTTTATTTACAAGCGCTATTATATCAGGCGACATTTTAATGTCGTCAGGCCATTCCCTTGAAAAACCCTCTTCACGCCATTTTTTAGTTGCATCAATGCCCATCTTTGAGCCGATCTTGGGCATGGAGGATGCGTGTTCCAGTGCGTCAAGCGGACCATCCACAAAAGTAATGTCTCTGCGTGGGTCAACGTTATTTCCGACCCGCCACATTACTTCATCAATGTTTTGAACATTAACATCTTTATCAACTACAACAATAATTTTGGTGAACATCATCTGTCCCATACCCCATATCCCATGCATAACCTTCTTTGCCTGGAACGGGTATCGTTTATCTAAGGACAAAAATGCAAAGTTGTGAAACACGCCAAAAAGTGGCAAGTTCATATCCACAATTTCAGGAATCATAAGTTTCAAAAGCGGTAGGAATAAACGTTCAGTAGCCTTTCCCATGTAACAATCCTCCATTGGTGGTTTGCCGACAATCGTGGTGGGATAAATTGGTTTCCTACGTTGCGTTATGCAGGTGATATGAAATACAGGATAATAATCTGCCAGTGAATAATAGCCCGTATGGTCACCAAACGGGCCTTCAATACGGGTTTCTTTTGGATCCACGTAACCTTCCAATACAATTTCAGCGTTAGCAGGGACTTCCATTTCAATGGTTTTGCAGGCAATCATCTCCACATTCTTTTTTCTTAAAAAGCCAGCAAAGACCATCTCGTCAACTTCAGGCGGAACGGGCGCCGTTGCCGCATAGGTAATTGCTGGGTCACAGCCCAGCGCTACTGCTACGGGCATTCGTTTGTTTTCTATCTGATAATCTCGATAATGTCGGGCGCCGTCATGGTGAATGTGCCAGTGCATGCCCGTAGTTCTGTCGTCGTAAACGTGCAAGCGATACATACCTGTATTCCTGTTTCCCGTCTTCAGATTTTTTGTAAAGACAAGAGGCAGAGTGATAAACTTGCCACCGTCTCCCGGCCAGCATTTTATAATTGGTATTTTTGAAAGAGACGGTTCGGTTTCAAATACTACTTCCTGGCATGGGGCGTGTTTTACAGTTTTTGGGGGGAATTTTGACAATGTCATTAGCAATTGCGGAATAAACTTAATTTTATCAATAAAAGTATGGGGCATCTCAGGCTTGACCAGATTTCCTATTTCCCGGGCAATTTCATCAACGTTCTTAACGCCAAGCGCCATTGCCATGCGTTCATACGAACCAAAGGCGTTAATAAGGACTGGCATGGAGTAACCACTTACGTTTTCGAAGAGTAGGGCATGTCCGTATGCCTTCGAGATGCGATCGGTAATTTCTGTTATTTCCAGGTCTGCAGAAACTTCCGTTTTAATGCGTTTTAGCTGTCCTGTATCTTCTAGCTTTTTTATAAAGTCAGAAAGGTCATGATAAGTCATATTTATTAGTTACAGATTAGTATTTTTAGCGAAATTTCTGTCTCTTGAATTCTACATTAACCAAATCTAATTACCCATTAGCATTTGGGGATAGTATTAAAATACCGTATTATAATGAAAAAAACAAATGATATTTGAGGTTACTATGTTATAATTTGCTGATTAAATTTTGTTTATCGTATTATTACATAAGAGAAAAGACAAGGTATATCATGCATCCTAGTTTTATAGTTCGAAATGTTCCTGTATACGGGGATTTAATCCTATCTCCCATGGCTGGTTTTTCGGATATTCCATATCGGCTGATCTGTCGTGAATTTGGAATGGCTATGAGTTATACAGAAGTTGTCTCTATGGATGGAATTTTGTGGAAAAACAAAAAAACCCTTAATCTGCTTGATTTTATGCCCATTGAAAGACCTGTTACTTTTCAGATTCTTGGCAATGATGAGGATAAAATAGTTGAAGCGTGCCGCATGATTGAGCAGTTGGAACCAGATATTATTGATATTAATATGGGTTGTTCTGTATCTGATATTGCAGGCAAAGGAGCTGGAGCAGGTCTTCTTAAAAATCCTTCAAAGATTGGTCGTATTTTTAATAAACTTTCTAGTATTCTTCGAGTTCCTGTAACTGGCAAGATTCGACTTGGATGGGATGATAAGTCACGTAATTATCTGGAAGTGGCTAGAATTCTAGAAGACAACGGTGCTTCCCTGATTGCCGTTCATGGCCGCACAAGGTCTCAATTCTTTTTTGGCAAAGCCAATTGGGATGCAATTGCGGAGGTCAAACAGGCGGTAAGGATTCCTGTAATTGGCAATGGTGATGTAAAATGTGTGGCGGATATTGAACGTATAAAACGGCACACTGGATGTGATGGTGTTATGATTGGGCGGGCGGCTATCGGTCATCCGTGGGTTTTCCAATACAAAGACAGAAACCAAGTGGCATCTAGAGAAAAGATCGAACTCATAAAACGGCATTTATCACTTATGCAAGCATATTACGGACACGAAATCGGTGTTATTCTTTTCCGCAAGCATGTAACCAAATATATTATGGGTATGCCGAGAGCAACGGAATTGCGCCCGTTTTTGGTGAAATGTGATAGTTCCGACAACATTATAGAGATTATTTCTTCTTTTGTAGATCGTGTTCACAAACATGAAGCGGCGTAAAGACCAGAAAAGGAAAGTATAAAGGAATTATACAAGCCTCTAAGATTTCCCAAATAAATGATGAGCTGTTATTTTTAGAGAATATTTTTTACTGAATTTCCGGCAAGGTATCCTGTGGAAAACGCCTCCTGAAGGTTGAAGCCGCCTGTGGGACCATCAATATCTAGTACCTCTCCTGCAAAATATAACCCTTTCAGTATCTTTGACTCCATTGTTTTGGAATTAACTTCGTCTAGATTTATTCCACCAGCAGTTACAATGGCTTCCTCGATTGGACGATGGCGAACCAATGTGAGGCGTAACCCCTTGAGCTGCTTTAATATCTTTTTTCTTTCCGTAGTTGTTGTTTGAGAGGCTTTTTTTTGAGATTCAATGTTACAAAGATTTAAAATAGCGTGACCCAGTTTTTCCGGGACAAAAAAGGTCAAACAAGACTTGATAGCCTTGCTGCCGTGTCGTTTGATCTGATTCAAAAGGATATTATCAAGTTCTTCTGTTGTATGCTTGGGTTTTAAGTCTATGTGTATTTGTAGGTGCCCATTTGGCAGACATTCAACGAGATGTTTACTGATGTCTAAGATGGCTGGTCCAGAGATGCCATAATGGGTAAAAAGCGCCTCACCAAAATGTTCCGCAATCTTTTTATTGTGTTGATAACATGAGATATTTGCATTTTTAATTGGTGTTCCCTGTAAGGATTTTACCCATTTTTCTTCAGTTTCAAAGGCAATAATGGCTGGGTATGTTGGGCGAATTGAATGACCAACAGAAGATGCTAATTTGTATCCGTTTCCTGTGCTTCCGGTATTGGGATAGCTAAGACCACCAGTTGCAATTAGTACATTTTTACCAAAAATGTTTCCAATATTTGTTTCAACACCCAATATACGATTGTTTTCTAGTTTTAAATTCAGGACACTTGTATTTGTCTGTATTTTTACGTGATGATCATGCATGTAAGTTTCGAGTGTCTTTAAGATGGAGTCCGCCTTCTGGCTTTTTGGGAAAAGCCGTCCTTTATTTTCTACAACCGTTTCTACACCGTATGACAAGAGGAATGAACGTAACTTTTCATTATCGAATGTTTCTAGCGCAGTACGTAGAAAATTTCCTCCGTTGCCGTATGCCTCAATGAAGGCGTGCAAAGGCGCCATATTGGTTACGTTACATCGGCCTGTGGCGCACATGAGAAGCTTTTTACCAAGGCGTTCCATCTTTTCAAGAAGAACAACCTTTTTCCCGAGTTCTCCAGCTCGGCCAGCAGCCGTCATTCCAGCAGGTCCTCCGCCTATGACTATGAAGTCATAATTATCCATTGCCTATACTTTCAGTAACTTTCCTTTGCTATTTAATTGTGATGAAGTTGAGAAGAAAGGATATTTTTTTATTTAACGTGAAGTTAGCAAAACAGAAATTGTTTTAACAACCTAAACTGCTAGCCTATGTATACCTTCCTCTCTAGCTATTTGAAGTGCCTCTTCAAATTCTTTAGTGTTGATATAACGGTTAATTTCTGGATATTTGTGGGCAAGACCGCAAGGGTGGTATTGGTCCATTATATTGACGTAGGTATTTTTCGAGATGTTTTGAGCTAAGAATCGCATGACTTTTCGTGTTCCAGCCAGTCCGTTGGGCATAACAAGATGTCTCACGATTAATCCTCTTACTGCAACACCACGCTCGTCTAACAAAAGGTCGCCTACTTGCATGTGCATTTCCTTAATAGCGTACATTGCTATTTGTGGATAATCCCTTGCCTTGCACAGTTTGGCGGCAACGTCGTCATCAGAAAATTTGAAGTCAGGCATATAAATATCAAAAACTCCTTCTAAGAATCGCAGGGTGTCGGCAAGGTCGTAACCGCCACTATTATAAACCAAAGGTGTTTTTAAGCCATTCCCGATAGCGAGAGGAAGAGCTTCGAGTATTTGAGGTACAACATGGGTGGGTGTCACAAAATTAATGTTGTGGCATCCTATATTTTGCAGTTCTGTCATCATCTGTGCGAATCGTTCAATGGAAACTTCATACCCCTCACCTAAATGGCTGATATCGTAATTTTGACAGAATACACAACCAAGATTACACGAGGTGATAAAGATAGTTCCTGAACCATGTATGCCAACTAATGGCGGTTCTTCCCCGAAATGTGGATTATAACTCGAAACCTTTGGTAATCTGCCTATCTTGCATACGCCCAGTTTGTTTTCTAGCCTGTTAACCTTGCATCGCCTTGGGCATAACTGGCATTCTTTTAGCAGTTTCTGCGCTTTTTCAATCCTTTCTTCAAGTTTGCCATTTCTGTACAATTCTATATAAGCAGGCTGCAGCATAGATTTTGTTTCTAAATGATTTATGAATTCAGGCTAAATTTCCTACCGTTGCGATTGTTTAACTTGTTGGTAATTATCTTAATAGTATAAATAATATTTAATGGATGTGGTACAGATAAATTATAAGTTGCCAATACAATGTTTAATTTGATATATTTAAGCTGTAAAATAAATATATTGAAACCGGCAGGTATGGGAATGTTTTAAAATAAGGTTATAAATTTTGCGACATGATTAAAAGGCACATCCATAATATATCAAATCTGTTTTTAATCTTCGTATTGCTTTTGACGATACATGGTAGTGCATACGCGGCATCTTCTGCTACCGAAAGGATTTCTTACAGTGAATTTAAGAAGTTGATTCAAGAGAACAAACTGGAAGAGGTAATCCTGGATTCGGTTTCAATTAGAGGAATTTTAAAGGCAGAAGAAGGGCAAAAATTTAAAAAATATGTGACAACGACAAAGGTGGAAGACCCAGACCTGATTAAGGATCTAATATCACATAATGTAAAATTTTCAGCAACAACACAGGGTGGTGCTGGTCAATACCTGTATTTAGTATGGTTTATTCCAATGATAATATTCTTGATTATGATGACGAGAGCAAGGCGAGGAGCAACAGGCGCGGGACTTATGTCAATTGGGAAGAGCCGGGCAAATCTTTATATTGATAAGGACACAGGTGTAACTTTTGGCGATGTGGCTGGCGTAGATGAAGCTAAGGAAGAATTGAAAGAAGTAATAGATTATCTTCAAAACCCTCAAAAATACCAGAGGTTAGGTGGTAAAATTCCTAAAGGGGTATTGCTGGTTGGTCCTACTGGCACTGGCAAGACATTGCTTGCAAAGGCAGTTGCAGGGGAGGCAAAGGTGCCGTTTTTTTCAATTAGCGGGTCAGGCTTTGTTGAGATGTTTGTAGGCGTAGGTGCTGCGCGAGTGCGTGATTTATTTGCTCAAGCGCAGGAAAAGGCGCCTTGTATTATTTTTATAGACGAGATTGACGCATTGGGAAAAGTGAGGGCTGCTGCGCCTATTTCTGGCGGTCACGAGGAGCGTGAAAACACCCTAAATCAACTTCTTGTCGAAATGGATGGATTTGACACAAGAAAAGGGGTTATTCTAATGGCGGCAACCAATAGACCAGAAACGCTTGATCCTGCATTGTTAAGGCCTGGTCGGTTTGATAGGCATATACTCGTGGACAGGCCGGATATCAAAGGTCGTGAAGAGATATTAAAGGTTCATTCTAAAAATGTAAAGCTTGGCAAAGATGTGGATATAAAAATTATTGCGGCGAGGACGCCGGGGTTTGTCGGAGCAGATTTAGCAAATGTAGTCAATGAAGCAGCGCTTCTTGCTGCAAGGGTAGGCAAGGATGCTGTGGGAATGGACAGTTTTGAGGAAGCTATCAACAGAGGGATTGCAGGATTAGAAAAGAAGAAGAAGGTTATGAGCAAAAAGGAACAGGAGATTATTGCTTATCATGAGTCGGGTCATGCATTGGTTGCGGAGTCTGTTCCTGGCGCTGACAAGGTTCATAGAATCTCTATTATTCCAAGAGGTATTTCTGCCCTTGGATATACATTGCAGTTGCCGACAGAGGACAGGTATTTGTTAACACGTTCGGAATTGTTAGACAGGCTCGCTGTGCTTCTGGGCGGTCGTGTGGCAGAAGAAATAAAGTTTAACGAAGTATCTACTGGAGCTCAAAACGACCTTGAGCGGGCAACGGATATTGCAATGAGCATGGTAAGAGAATATGGCATGAGTGAAAAATTGGGCCCGATGACTTTTCAAAATGGCAGGAAACCATTATTTATAGAATTGGGGTATCGTGCGGGTCGTGAGGTGAGTGAAGAAGTTTCGAAGGACATTGATAACGAGGTCAAGAAAATTATCTTTGATACACATTCAAGGGTAAAAAGTATTCTTTTAGAAAATAAGGATCGTTTACAAGCCCTTGCAAAACTTCTTATGGAAAAAGAGGTAATTGAAGGGGAGGAATTGAGGAAGATTATGTCTGAGATTGCTCCTAATCCAAAAACGGAAACCGCTGTTTAAGAAGTTATCTCGAAAAAGAATCCAAGTCCAGTCTTCGAACGTATAGTAATCTCTCCTGTGCAGTAAAAATATCGCCCCGCTGGTAAATTTAACTTCCTCATTCCCACGTTGTCAGCAATTTTAGTATAGGTATCTTCCTCTTCATTTAAAATGTATTTTTGTGAAGGATAAAAGGTAATACATCCTAATGAACCTTTTGAATCAACGCTGTAAAGAGTTTTTCCTACTACCAAAGGACTGTCTGTCTGGAAATCAATAATTTTAATGCCTTGACCTTTAATTGCAGTGGGTGAACCTTTTACATAAAACCGTCTTTCCTTGCTATTGCTTTCAGAATAATATTCAGCGCTGTTAATTTCTATGTAATTATCGTTGCTTGCGAAAAAAAGACCTCCTTTTGGTGGTATTTTCCATAGTGTGATATCACCTACAGGAATGTCTGTAATTTCATCTAATGATAATGGTATATAAAATGGAACATATCCTTCCTTGTCAATAGTAAGCTTAAGGTTGCCAGTGTTGTAACTAATGGAAAAAGCGCCTGTAATGTCAGCCGTGTTTTTTGATTTTATACCATTAGATACAATCACAACATTTGCCAACGGGATAGGTTTGCCAAAACCATCAATGACTTTCCCTTGAATATTGCCAGTTTCAAGGGCATACAAAACCTTCGTTGCAAGAAATACAATAATTATAGCAGAGTATATTTTCCTAAACATTTTTTGTGGGTTCCTTAAATTAATAATCTATGATTTTAAATATCCATTACATTTTTAGCACATCATAGGCTTAATTGTCAAATATTTTAAACTTAAATCTTCATGCTAAAATAAATTCAGCATGAAGATTCTCGGCGTCTTTGCTCATTAAAAGTTAGAGTGTGGAGTGTTAATATTACACTGAGTGCGGTATGGCAGCTCTGATTTATTTGATTGACAAATAGTATGGTTAGTTATATACTTTTTGGACGCAAATTTGTGTTTAAACTTGAGTTGTTTAGCGACTATATATACATAAAATTAGGAAGGAATAAGAATTATGAAGGATAAATTGAAATTGGTTTTTCCATTGTTAGGTTTGTTGAGTGTATGCCTTTTCCCGACTGTTAATTTACAAGCTAAAGAGAGTTTGGATGACGGCATACTGTGGCTGACCAAAGCGGAAGTTAATGAAAAATTTGGCAAGCCGACTTATTTATATTGTGAGGAAGAGCCATATAGAAGGTACGTAATAGTAAAACCAGAAAATGAAAATGCACTCAGGGCTACCTTTTTGTATGACGTTGTGATACATGATTCTTATTATACCAAAAAAGACGGCAATAATATTGAATACAGAATTTATTATGGTGAGGATGCTTCTGGCGCAGGGAAAATTTATCATGCAAAGGAATATTCAATAACATTTATAGATGGTCCTGTTCAGTTAGGTAAAATTGCTCAGTTTGTTCCAGAATTTAAACCGGCTTGCGAAAGTAAAAAAGTTTTCCAGGAACGTTTGCTGAATTATAACACCATCAGACTGATATTTGTAACAGACAAAGTTAATGATATATCGAAACGTATGGGGTCTTTATTTACAGATCCAGACAAGGACATACAAGATTGGTCTTTGTCTTATGAGGTTATGCTTTGTAGTGGTGAACCGGAAAACGTGTCTTCTAATAGTATGGTTAAGAAAGTTGTTGTGTCAGTAGATGGTGAATACCGTATTGGGAAAACGGCGCACGTTTTTGGTTCAAAATTAATAAAAAATCCTTTGCAATAAAAGAAAAACAGATTTTTAATATTAAAAAGCAGTAATGAATAATGGTCGAATCATTTTCTTTACTGCTTTTTTATTTTATACAAATAACTTTTGTTGTTTGGGGAGAAAATAAGTGAAGATTTGTTGCATTGGCTGTGGTTATGTAGGACTTGTTGCTGGCACATGTCTGGCGGATATGGGCAATGATGTGATTTGTGTGGATGTAGACAAAAATAAGATAAACAATCTTAAAAAGAGGATTATTCCCATATATGAACCCGGTTTGAAGGATATGTTAGATAGGAATTCTCGTGAAAAAAGACTTGTCTTTACGACAAATATTAAAGAGGGTATCCAAAAATCAGAAGTGATTTTTATTGCAGTTGGGACGCCTTCTGATAATAACAATTGCGCTGATACTTCCGCAATTAATTCTGTTGCGGAAAATATCGGGCGGTATATGAACGAGTATAAAGTCGTTGTGAACAAGAGTACTGCACCAGTTGGGGCGCTAGAGAAGGTTGGAAAGACGATAGAATCCTTACAAAATAAGCCTTATAAATATGATTTGGTCTCAAATCCTGAATTCATGAGAGAGGGTGAAGCTATTAAGGATTTTACAAATCCTGACAGGATAGTGATTGGTGTTCAGAGCGAAAAGGCAAAACGTATTATGGCATCCATTTATAGTGGAATCTCAAGAACGGACAAGCCGATTATGTTCACAGATATTCGCAGCGCTGAATTAATTAAATACGCCAGCAATGCTATGCTTGCGACAAGGATTTCTTTTATGAACGAAATGGCTCAATTGTGTGACAAGGTGGGGGGAGATATTAAGGCTGTTGCTAAAGGAATAGGTTTGGATTCCAGGATAGGTCCACGGTTTCTACAGGCAGGTATTGGATACGGCGGTTCGTGTTTTCCAAAAGATGTTAAAGCCCTTGCTCAAATTATGAAATCAAATGGTATAGAGCCTAGGATATTAACGGCAGTTGATGAGGTGAATGAATACCAAAAAAGCTCTCTTATCCATAAAATAAAGAGGTTAGTGCCTAGTTTGAAAGGGAAAAGTATCGCTATTTGGGGACTGGCTTTTAAGCCAAAAACGGATGACATGAGAGAAGCGCCATCTATTACAATTATTAGTCAGTTACAAGCGTTAGGCGCTAAAATTAAGGCATTCGACCCTGAGGCGCAATTAAATGCCAAGAAGATTCTAAAAAATATAACATATCGTAACGATCCGTATTCAGTACTTACAGGATGTGAAGCACTGGTTATAGTCACAGAGTGGAATGAGTTTAGAGACCTTGACCTTAAAAAAGTTAAACGGCTTTTGAAGCAACCCAATATAGTTGATGGTAGAAATATCTATGATCCACAAGAAATGAAAGGGCTGGGTATTAACTATCTGTGTGTAGGGCGGAAAAACTAGGTTTCTTATGAAAAAGCTTAATTGTTTTTACATTTTACAAGCCGGCACATTTCTAAAAAATTAACACGCTTTTCGCTTTCTATCGAAAGGTGAGTATTCCTTAGTAACGCATCAAGGTCAAAGTGCTTTCCTAAGCCTAGTTTGTCTCTAAAGGGAGAAATAAATCTTTCGAAACTGGAAATAATTTTGTTGTTACAGCCTGTATAATTCAGAATGAAGATTTCCCCGTCTTTCTTACACACCCTTTTTATTTCGTTTAAAGTACGCAAAGGGTTTGGCACTACTGTAATAACATGGGAGGCAATAACCTTATCAAAAGTATTATTCGGAAAGGTCATTGATGAGGCATCCATGTTGTACAATTTAATATTAGATAGCCCATAATATTGCTTTTTGGCTTCGGCTTTATCCAACATTTCTTGGCTTATGTCTATTCCAGTGACATGAGCCTCTTTCGGATATAAAGGCAAAGACAATCCGGTTCCTACGCCCACTTCGAGTATTGTTTCGTTGGGTTTTACGTTCATCATATTAAAAGCAACGTACCTTCCGTGTTCAAAAATTTTCCCGAAGAAGGTATCGTAGATGAGTGCGTATAATGAATAAACTTTTTTGATATGTTCACTCATAAAAACGTTTTAATTATAGCAATCTACCAAAATTTTACAAATGTCATCTTGTATTTTCATGATAGAATTCAGGTTTCCAAAATTATTCATTAGAATTGAAAAAGCGAGCACATCACCATTTGAAGTATCAATATAACCGGAAAGTGCCGATGTTTTAGCAATATATCCGGTCTTTGCATGTATTCTGTTTTTGTATTGTGGAGAATTCATTCGACGGCGTAGCCCTCCGTCTGTGCCAGATGTGGGCAAGGAATTCCACAATACCTCTCCGCTTGGATGTTTACTCATATATGTCAGGAGAGTGGTTATTATTTTTGGTGAAAGTTTGTTGCCTTTCGATAAACCGCACCCATCCTCAATTTGATATTCATTCTTGCTGAAACCCAGTTTATCCATAAAATCATGCAAGACATCTATTCCCGCATCTAAAGTTCCTCTGCCTTTAATATGCGATCCTAAAGTCTTTAATATTTGTTCAGCATAAAAGTTTTGACTATTTTTATTAGTTACGAGAATGGTTTGCTCCATTGTGGATATGGTCTGGGTTATCTTTTCTAAATTAGGATTGGCAAGCTCGCCTTCTTCAATTAACTTTGCGTTACCACAAACTGTGACCCCATTCTTTTCCAGGATTTCTTTAAAGACTGTTGCAAGGTAAAGGGCTGGATTGTACACGTTCACCCAGTTTTTTTCAGGAGAGGCATTAATCCAGAATTTACCTTTTATAAATATTTGATTCGTTCCCGTGTTCCGATACATTGCATAGCCATGTTCCTTTTTGTCGGGTGTATAAACACAGCTATTAAAAATTTCAAAATACGATGTATTTGGTTCTACTAGAAGAGTTACGACCTTTCCAGGCTCTTTTTTGGGAATGAGTGTGATATCAACACAGTTGTCATTGAATGATAATCCGCAGCTTGGCGCGCAATACCATTCAGATAACTGATTTTCTGGCCAATTGGGATTGGTATACATACGATCAAATATGCGGTCATCTGCTATGATATCTCCTGTAATTTTGCGTATACCTCTGTTTATAACGGCGGTTGCCCAAGATTCTGGAACTGCTACGATATTACCGTTATAAAATCTACCAGAAAGGTTGGGATCGCCGCTTCCTCTCATGACTATATTTCCAATGAGTTCACCTGAAGCGGTTATCTTGCCATCGGCTTCAATAGTTGTTTTGTATTCAAAATCAGCACCTAAATAATCTAAAGCTGCAGACGTAGTAAGAAGCTTCATATTTGATGCGACGCTGAACAAGTCCTTATCTCTATAGCTGAATAGTGGGAGGGTATTATTGATGGACACAATACTTATGCCATACGAAACATTTTTTAAAGATGGATTTTTTAATAGGAGTTGGATGCGGGTGTTTAAATTGTTAGTATCGGCAGCGTTAGCCTCTGCGAATTCGGAAAATGATAAAGCACAAATAAGAATAAATGCAACGATACTAGAATAAATTACTGATATGGGCTTCCTGCAAATCATAAATCTTTCAATGACTGGAAAGGATATTATTTCTTTCTTTTTGGGTGTGCTTTTGGTTTTTTAGGTAAAGCGGCAGCAAGTCGCACCTTTAATATATTCTCAATTGTTTGTAAGATAAATGTATTGTCTAAAGGTTTTAAAATAAAAACATTTGCGCCTGCTTTGATGGAGGCGGATTCAAGGCGTTTCGATTTTTGATTGCTAATCATGATGACAGGTAAGTTTGTGCTTATTTTTCTTGCATCGTGCAAGATTTCAATGCCTAAAACACCCTGAACGATTGTGCTTATTATAGCAACATCCATTTTCCTTTCTTGTAGTATGGTTAATGCTACATGCTTATTAAGGGCAACTTCCGTTTCATAACCATGTTGCTCAAATAAGTCCCTTAATGAATCAACTGTTTGTCGTTCATCCTCTATAATCAAAATCCTTGCAGCAGGCATATTAACCCTTTCATTTTCTTTAACAGATTAGTATGCAAGGTACATTTATACAAATGAAACCTATACGTTCATTTGACGAAATAGAGAATGAAATCACATCCTGATTTTTGTAGCTTAAAAAAGAAATTTTCGGGTGCTGTAATATTAACTTGTTTTATAATTGTCTGGTAATACGTTTTAACAAAGAGTGTCGGAAATTATCTCATGGCGCGTTGAATTTCCCTCTCAACTGAGCGCTTTTTAATATCTTCGCGTTTATCTACCGTAGATTTCCCTCTGGCGAGGGCAATCTCTACCTTCACAAGACCTTCTTTAAAATATATTGATAAAGGAATCATTGTGTAGCCTTTTTGCTTGATCTTTCCAATTATCTTATTTATTTCTTTCTTATGTAATAGGAGTTTTCTGACTCTTTTAGGTTCGTGATTTTGTCTATTTCCTTGTTTATACTGTCCAATATGCATTTCGTAGAGAAAAACTTCACCATTATTGATGTGTGCAAAGCTTTCATTTATGCTTACATCCTTATTCCTGATTGATTTAACTTCTGTTCCTGTAAGCACAACACCTGCCTCAAACTTCTCCAGTATTTCATATTGGAAATGCGCCTTCCTGTTTCTACTAATAGTTTCCATTTATATTAAACCCAACAAATTATTTTGAGAATCGTAACATATTGCCAGCGTTAATGCAAGGTCAATTTACTAAAATTCCATTGACTTGATTGTTTATATCTTTTAAAATTGGTTTGGATTAAGTGTACTTAATGTTGATTGATCTGTCGTATCTATTGGTGAATTGGTATGATATGGACGTATCAGAGTTGAAATGTTCCATGTAAGTGTAAGTTGTGTTTTATTTTAAGACCGAAATTGGTCAAAGTCGCATGTTTGAGAAAAGAATTAATCAAATTAAGTCATAAATGTTGAAAAAATTATCTGTTATGCTTTAAATGATTAATAGCCGAAGTGGCGGAATTGGCAGACGCGCTAGATTCAGGGTCTAGTCCCGGTAACGGGGTCAGGGTTCAACTCCCTGCTTCGGCATTTTTACATTACAAGACTCCAAAACACAACGAAAACCTTTAACGCTGCCGGGACTATTGAATTTCTGAATTTAAACTCGTAAGAAATTGTTTTATCTTAATTTAATTTCCATCTTTCTTTTGATTTCTGCATCTTCCCGTAACCTTCTTGCCTCTTCTTTTATATCACTCAAATCCTTTTGTAATTCCACCCAGCCGTACAAATTAGTATAGTTAGGATTCATGTGATATGCCCCTTTCCATGCTATAACGGTACTGCATGATAATTTGTAAAATAGGCGCTCTAGTTTGGATTTGCCGCTATATAACTGTGGATTTCCAAGTATGAGGGCATGTCCAAGGAGTGCGGTATCTGCCATTTCATTAGTGGGTGGAGGTGTTATGTCTCCCTTTCCCAATTCCGAAATAATGTTCCAGGCATCTTTTAAGATAGACTCTACATTTTTGTGAATAGTATCTGCTGTGGTTAGCGTTTTCCTTGCAAAATTGGGGGAATGACACATACTGCAAATTGACAGCATAGCATTACGTTTCTTGCCAAGTTCTGTTTCATCAACCATAACCCCGTCCCTGTTGATGTATGACGTACTGTATCCTGCCGGGCCATAGGCAAGTCCAAAGCTAACATCATGATTACCCTGAGGCATGTGACAGGTAACACAAACCGGCGAACGCAGAGACTTGACAGAACGGGATTCTTCCAATATGTTGGATTGGCTGGCAGTGTAAACCGCACCATGCTTGGAGGAAATATATATCTCGTAGTGTGGGTGATCTAACCCCGTGTGGCATGTTCTGCAAGCTTCAGGGGTTTTTGCCTCAAACGTATTAAAAGTGTGCCGTGTATGGCACGAATCACATTTGAATTGAATATTATGGCATTGTTCACATTTTGCCGAAGGGAAGTCTTTAGGAAGAGCGACATTTTGACCATAGTCTAATATCCTCTTCCATCCAATGGAGTGACGGCTTCTCATAAATTCATTGTATTGTTTGACATGGCATTTTCCACAAGTGCCGGCAATAACCTGACGATTTATTCTTTTATCTTCACAATTGCTTTCATCTGTGTGGAAATATCCAAAGTCCATTGCCTCTTTTACAGCAGGTTCTAAAGCAGTGCTGATATGACACACCTCACAGCCTACACCTTTTCTGGCATGTTTACTGCCTTCCCAGTCGGCGATCCAGCCGTGAGTCACGCCACGTTCTTCATGGCATGTAATACACTTTAGAGATTCTTCTGTAATTCCTTTTTCTGTTTTTACAGGCGCCGACTTTTCTTCAGCAGGTATGATCACTGTTTTGTTTTGTGTGGTACAGCCCGTAACACACAATAACCCGAGAAGAAAAGCGGCAAAAACAAAAAACCGTGCAGTTTTGTTAAAATGTCTGGAATAGAAGGGCATTTTTTCTCCTCCATTAAACGAATACAGTATGTACAACATTTGAGTTTGGTATATTATACACGCTAAATTATAAAACGAAAGGGATTATTCTGTAAAATGCTTATTGATGGAGGATGTCGTAATCTTTAAAGAGGGGGTCTTTAGATAGTATTTCTTTGTATGAGATGTTTAGTTGTATAAGTTTCGATAGTGTTTCTGAAACCTTCTCTTTGTTTCCCATGAATACATAGGTACACGCCATATTATATGTGGTATCAAAGAAGTCAGGTTTTACACTGAGGGCTGTCTCGTATGCCTTAATAGCTTCATCATATTTGGCGAGCTTGTTTAATGCCATGCCCTTGATATTTAGTATCTCATAGTATTCTGGTTTTAGAATAAGAGCATTATCAAAACTTTTTACGGCATCGTTGTATTTGCCAAGAAAATATAAGGCAAGCCCCTTATTGTACCAGACCTCGAATAAATTTGGATTAATCTCTATTGCGGCATCGAATGCCTTAACTGCATCGTCGTATCTTTTAAGCTGAGCAAGCACTTCACCCTTATTGACCCATGCCTTTGTGTAGTCGGGTTGTAGTTCAACCGCTTTGTCGAATGCCTTTAGCGCCTCTTCATGTCTGCCTAATCCATTAAGCGCCAATCCTTTATTTGTCCATGCCGGGAAAAAATCAGAAGATAATTGAATGGACCTTTCAAGAGAAACTAAGGCGCCTTCGTATTCTTTCATAAAGATTTGAGAAAGTCCTTTGTTGCTCCATACCATATGTGCATTTGGATTAAGTTCCAATGCCTTGTCAAAGGCAACAATTGCCTCAGCATACCTTCCTTGCTGTGTCAGGGAGAGTCCCTTTACATTCCAACCTTCCACGAAATCGGGTCTGATTTTTAAGGCGGCATCAAATGCCTCTATTGCCTCCTTATCCCTGCCCATATCGTCCAGCATCATACCCTTATCAATCAATGCAACATAGTGATTTGGATTAAGCTCTAACACGCGGTTAAATACAGGTATAGCCTTTTCATACTGCTTTAATCTAAGGAGCATGAGTCCCTTTCTATAGACAAGTTCATCATTTGTGGGTATGAGTTCTACGGCTTTTTCATAGACGTTATATGCCTCTTCAAATCGCCGCATTTGCGCAAGAGTAAGCCCCTTTAAGTCAAGCGCCTCCACAAAATCTGGTTTGAATTTAAGGGCTTTATCAAAGGCGTTAATTGCCTCTTTAACCTTTCCCAGTTCGCTCAGGACTAAGCCAATATTATAGCACACTTCGTGCGAGTTGGGTTTAATCTTAATTGCATGGCTGAATGCCTCGATAGCATCCTGATATTTTCTCAGGCGGAGTGCTAACAGTCCTTTGTTATTCCACGCCTCGAATTTGTCAGGATTAATCTGTGTTGCCTTGTCAAGTGCATCAATCGCATCTTCAAATCTGCCTAAATTAAGCAATGAATTGCCTGTCCAAATCCATGCATCGTAATAGTCGGGATTTATCTCTACTACCTTTTTAAAAGTATTTAGTGCCGTTTCGTAGTACCCCTTTTTATAAGCATTTATTCCATCCATCATCAGAGAAGATTTAGTGTCAGTGGAAAAGAGGTCTTGTACGGCGATAACATCGGGAGGTGTGTCTTCCTTTAATCCAAACGAAGGTTGAGCGCTTACAGACTTGTTGATACCAAAGGTGAATATGGGGGATAATAAAAGTAAAATAACAGAATAGGACTTTATTTGATTCATAATTTATTTGAAAAATATTATTGATATTCTAAGAAAGCTAACCTCAGGCTGAAATCGAGAAGATTACAATTACTTACACCAACAAATTAAATGCCAAGATAATAAGAGGTTGTTTAATTAAAAATGTAAGTGCCTGTTATTTTGTAAGTTGGAATGCTTACGGTTTGTCAGATGAGAATCATGTTGGATAAGTGTCAGCAGACATTGACTGTATTTAGTCAACGAACATGCCAAATAATGGGCAAAATAGGGGGGATAGCACGACATTAATTTTCACTCTAAAAACATCTCTTTTAACTTTTGATTGTATTTAGTGTCATAATCCTGTAAATATTATTGAGTCTTTTTTTGTAATACTTAACCAGATTTGGTTTACTAACAGCGGATGGTTAATATGAAAAATTTGGGTCGCAATGCAACTATTATAATGATAATTTGCAATGCCTTTTTGTTTGCTATCAAGATTACTGCCGGTCTGATGTCGAATAGTTTGGCGGTTATTTCAGATGCCGTAAATTCGCTTACAGATGTTGTTTCTTCAGTTATTATTTTCATTGCCGTAAAGACTTCTTCCAAACAGGCAGACGAGGGGCATCCCTTTGGTCATCATCGTGCAGAGCCAATTGCCGGTCTGATAGTAGCAATCTTTGCTGGTATTCTGGGATTTGAGATACTGCATGCCTCTGCATTCAAGCTTATGGAAACACACGAGCACAAGATTGGTATTCACACAATTGCAGTACTCCTCATATCCATAGGCATGAAATTTATAATGGCAGCATATTTTAAAAAGGTAAGCCGTAAGATTAATAGCCCTGCATTATTAGCAAGTTCTATTGATAGCAGGAATGATGTCTATATTTCCGCTACAGCTCTTATTGGCGTTGGTTGTGGATTTTATGGTTATCCGCAAATGGATGATATTGCAGCAATCCTTATCAGCTTCTGGATTATTTACTCTGGTTATAAAATCGGTGTTCAAAACATTGATTATTTAATGGGTAAGCAGCCTGATTCGGTTGTTATGGAGAAAATAAAAGGCAGGGCAGTTTCTGTTTCAGGTGTTATAGGTATTCACGATGTTCGAGCGCATTATGTAGGTAATTATATTCATGTTGAAATCCACATATCCTTAGACCAGAATTTGACTATGACACAGGCTCATGATATTGGTGAAAATGTTCAAAAGGAAGTGGAAGCTATTGAAGGCATCCATAAGGCGTTTGTGCATATTGATCCAATCTAATATGCAGGATGATGGGTTAAACGGATAAGCATAAAATCTTATTAAATCCCCATTTGTTATACTGGGTGTGCAATGTTTTTTCTGTGTACACTTATTACACATGCTTGACAAGGGTATGTTAATATCATAAAATTACTTTATATTACACGTTCATTAATGAAGTGCGAACGAGGAAATCTATGTTAGCCACCCAAACCATAGAGAAAGAAGAGAAATGCCCGTTAATACTTGTCGTTGATGACACCGAAGATCACCTTGTGCTTATGGAAGCCATCTTGACAGGAGAGGGTTATAATGTTCAATCCACAAAGGACGCCTACAAGGCGATTCAACTCACTGAAAATCTCTCACCCGACTTAGCGATCCTTGACGTGATGATGCCCGGTATGAATGGCTACGACTTGTGTAAAAGACTAAAGACAATTTCTGGCAAGAGGTTTTTCCCGGTTATTCTCCTGACAGGACTCAGTCAACTGGAAGATAAAATAACAGGCATCGAGGCAGGGGCAGACGACTATTTTAGCAAGCCATTTAACGGTATTGAACTCACAACAAAGATACGTTCACTCATCAAGCTCAAAAGAGTCCAGGATGAGCTTGACCATTCGGAAGACATAATCCTCACACTAGCAGTAGCAATTGAAGCCAAAGACCTATATACGAAAGGACACTCAGAAAGGGTTTGCGATCTCTCCAAGAGACTTGCCAAATTTATAGGACTTTCTGAAGGCGAATCAATTATCATACGAAAGGCGGCCACACTGCACGACATTGGCAAAATCGGGCTGAAAGAAGAAATACTTCACAAGAAAGAACTGCTTACTAAAGAGGAATTGGAATTAATAAGAAAGCATCCTGTTGTTGGTGAAGAGATATGCAAACCGCTGCATTCACTAAAACAAATTTTA
>JAHFOX010000097.1 GCA_023261445.1 Planctomycetota bacterium | reverse complement strand
AATCACTTCCCTTATCATAACCACCTGCAATAAGTATTACAGGTGATTGAAATGCCGTAACGGCTGCAATTGCCGATTCAGGCGTAGTAGCCTTAGAATCGTTGTAATATCGAACACCTTTGACCTCACGTACAAATTCCAGACGGTGTTCCAGTCCTGTAAAATTTGTTATCACCTTTTCAACATGCTGTTCTTTGGCTCCAGCCAAATATGCGCCGCAAGATGCTGCCAAGATGTTTTGCAAATTATGAATGCCGGGTATCTTAATTCTTGATACACACGGTATCACTGCTTGCAGACCGCCTACAGATATTATGATATCATTGCCCTTTACAAATGCACCTTCTGTCAATATCTGCTTTGCGCTGTACCATAAAACACGGCATTTACACTCTCCTTCCCACTTTTTCAATTCAGGGTCATCATGATTAAGGATAGCATAGTCTTCTGATTTCTGATACAAGATAATACCTTTTTTCGCTTGAATATAATCTTCAAGATTTAGATATCTGTCAAGATGGTTGGGCGATATGTTGGTTAAGATACTGATGTGTGGGCTTATTTTTGTATTGTTAAGTTCTTCAAGTTGAAAACTAGAAAGCTCTAACACTACTGTTTCATTGGATTTTATTTCTTCAAGATGCATCAGCAACGACTTCCCGATATTTCCTCCGACCCATGTTTTACGCTGTGTTTGCCGTAATATTTCTCCTGTAAGGGTCGTTGTGGTGGACTTGCCATTGCTACCAGTGACGCCTATGATTGGCGCAGAACACAATTTGAAAAAAATATTTATTTCGGTGTCAAGAGGCACACGGTTGTTTCGTGCAATTTGAATAAATTTCGAATCTCTTGGCACAGCGGGGTTAACAATCACCATGTCTGCCTCTATAAAATCTTCATCATAGTGCCTTCCGAGTTTGTATAAAACAGGCAATCCTTCAAGTTGTTTTATAGACGGCGCAAGTTCATTTGCACTTCTTAAGTCGGTAATTGTAACGTGGGCGCCTTGTCTGGCAAGAAATTGAGCAACACCAACACCGCCACCGAACAATCCCAGCCCCATAACAGTAATCTTTTTATTCTTAAATTCTTTATACATAAAATTAGTTTTATCAGGACAATCAGGTTATCAAAACAACACTATTTTTTATATTTTATCCGAGAGAAGAACGACAAGTGAAACGGCAAACGTACTCGAATTGTATATTAGATTTGGGAAATAAATGTAAAAAGTTTATCACATGCAATATAGAAGTGCAAGCAACATATCTCGCCGCAAATTTTGCCAGCAATGAATATGTGGTAATACAAATTTGCCTTTTTTATTCCCAAATGACTTGACAATTCACTGGTAAATGTGATATTGTATTTTCTGAAAACTTATCATGTTTGTTTTATAAATTTTTGGGAGATACGTGATTAATTATGAAGATTAATATCAGGAAGAGCTCTATAAAACATAAGAGAATGTGCGGCTTCCGGAAGAGGATGAGAACAAAGGGCGGACGCGCAATATTAAATAGAAGAAGAAGGATTGGCAGAAAACCATTGTTAGATGTTTAACGATAGAAATAAAGAAGACCTTAAGTGTATATCTTAACCACTTAAGGTCTTTTTTTGTTTACAATTGGCTATTAATCTTCGATTGTAATTGCTTCTACAGGACACTCTTCAGCCGCTTGCTTGCATGAATCTTCAACTTCCGAAGGAACGTCAGCATCCTTAGCTTCAGCCACATCCCCTTTCATGGAAAAAACCTCAGGACATGTCTGTGTGCAAAGTTCGCAACCGGTACAAACGTCAGCATCCACTTTCGCGCGCATAGTTAACCTCCTCTTATTTTAATGTCTTAAAATATATCAAAAGAGCTTTTAGATCAAGCATACATCAATTCGTTTCTTTCGCTCCTCCCTTCTCAAGAATTATAAAAAATTTATTATTAAAACGCAACAAACATTTTAACTCATAAAATCTGAGATATTGTCCAGTTTAACATTTTGAACAGCGATTTCAGGCGCTATTACGACTGCTTCGCCTCCCCAGACAATCGTCTGTTTCTTTTCTTTCGATACGGCAATAATATTATTTAAAATATCTGTTATATTATTATTAATTCTTACAGTGTTGGGTTTCAGAGGTTTATCAATTTTTCCCCCTCTTACCAGATAAGAATCTGCAATAATGGTGCTGGTAAAATCGCCTGCCGCAAGCCCATTAATAGGATAAGTGTACCAAATTCTTCCAATATAAATTCCATTATTTATTTTAGACAATAAAGATTGACTGGGTACTTCTTCCTTACCCTCTATAACAATATTTGTTGGGCATATCTTTGGCTGTATGTTGTGATTTCTGCCTCCGTTGTAATAGCGAAACCCATTTCGTGGTATAAATGATGCGAAAGTACTTTCTAATTTCTTTGCAAGGTAATTATTTGACAGGAACCCCACAAGAAAACCATTATGGATAAGGTCTGTTCTCCCTGTGGAAATCCCTTCACATGAAATCTTTTTACTACCGATTGCGCCCCTTATTGCCCCATCATCATAAACAGTTAGCAATTCGGATGAAATCTTTTGTCCTAATTTCCCAAGAAAGGGGGTATCTGATGCATTCAGGGACGCGAGGCTTAAGGCAGGCACTACGATATTTGTAAACAAGTCCATCACAGGTTGTTTTCCGAAAACTACATTATAAGTTCCGGTAGTTATCCTTTCTCCTCCTATGGTCTTGATTGCGCTATCGGCAGATTCACGCCCCGCTTCTTCAGGATTAAAACCAGATAAATGAGTACTGGTATTCCATCCTGTACCCTTAACTCTTTCTTTCTCAATCATAGAGGTTATATTTGTTGTAAGAACAGTTGATTCATCGAAGTCATCAATACCCTTTGTGCTGGCTATAGCCATGCGTTCTTTTATAATAGTAACATCACCACCAACAATAACTGATTTGTTAAAATGCTTTTGATTGTATTCAGTAAGAGATCCCTTCAGTCCCTGCCATCCCAAATCAACAATTGCAGTATCACTTATTTCCATTACCGCAGGGTCGTGATAATTCTCAAGTATCGGTTTTCCTATAGGCATGGGAAGGGATTTAAAGTCGGGGTCATAAACTTTGTTTTTTCTCGCCTTCTGAAACGCCTCAGTGATACCCTTTGGCGTAATATTATTAGAAACGCTCCCAAACCCCACCTTTATCTCTTTTCCTGACTTAAAAACTATAAATAAACCAACGCCGCCAAATTGTGTTGATTTAGGTTCGTGGACGCCATTACAGGGAATATCAGCTGTATAATTTAATCGCACAGTTATATGTTCGTTACATGATGCAAAGACTTCTGCGTCAATAACATCTTTCTGCCTTTTAACAAAGTCTATTCCATTACGAACACAGCTTCTAAGTTCTTCTATATTTGCCATAATTCTGATAAGTTAGAAAAAAATTTAGATTTGAAACGCTAGCAAGGTTATTTGGGTTTATTGAGTTTATTGGGTTCGTTGAGTTAGCCCAAGAAACCCAAATAACCCAATAAACCCCATATAACCCTACCGTCCTGTTAGCCTTGCCTTAGAACGCAGCGTAGGTCCACCATTTCCAACCCGCATGACCTGCATAGGCTGTCCCTTTCCGCAATTGGGTATAGGAAAAACTTCAAAATCATTTCCTATAGCATCAATATTCATTAAAAAATCTTTAGAGTCTGCCGTAATACCGCCCTGCCGATATAATTTTGTAACCTGCCCATTTTCTATCTTATATACCTTTTGTGCAGAAATTCGGAAATTTTCCCTAGACTCACTGATGGATGGGATTCTATGATTAACGATGTAATAACCCTCTTTGACTTCTGAAATTATTTCTGATGGGGGGTTATTCCCATTTGCAAAAACGGTATTGGTCATTCGAACTATGGGAATGTAATATGGTTCCGTTGCCCTCATAGAACCATTTGGAGGATGATTTAGAATTGCAGCAAATTCCCGCCCGTTCATAAATTCCTTGAGTATTCCATTTTCGATAAGGTTTACACGTTTGCCGGGAGTGCCTTCCTTATCATACTTATAATGTCCATATCCATCCATAGTAGGATCTGAATATGCAGTTAATAAAGGCGATGCTATTTGTTTTCCCAATTCGTTATCATTAAAATCCCGAAATAACCAAGAACGCCCTGCATAAGCCGTTTCAAGTTTTAATGCCCTGTCTGCCTCAGTTGGATGTCCAACAATTTCGTGGACTAGAAGCGCGTTAAAATGTGGGTTTGTCACGACAACAACAGGCTCGCTTGTTGTTTGCAGAAATTCTGCTTCTGCAAGTTCTAATGTTTCGCGCGTTCGCAGTAACGCAAAATCACCAAACGATTGTTTGTAAATATTTTTACCATTTAAAACTTCCCATCCACGCATATCTCCCATGTAATCATAACAAACCTCCGGTATACCTCCCGCCTTTTGGGCAACCACCGACAGCATTCCCTGCGTAAGTGCGTATGATTGGTCAATACAAGCGCCTTCGGTGCTACAAAAGATTTCTCTGTTTATAATTGTATGTACATCAACATGTGTATATTGCACATCCTTGCTGACATTGCGCATACCCTTGGATGTCTTTGTGCAAAGGGCAAGAATATCTTTCAATAAAACATTTCTAGGGTTTTCTTCAAAAACAGCATTAACAGTGTCATTACAAACATCAATCCTTGCAAGATTAACCGCTGCTAATGATGGCGCAACGGTTTTAAATTCAGCCTTTCTATTTGCATTAGCAATAGCCCTTGCGTATGCCTTGTTTATTCCTTGCGTAAATATTTTGTTAATCCTCTTGGAGTTGGACTCGGCCTCTCCAATGGATTGCCCAAAATAGCCCCAAGCACCCATTTCACCTGCCAGTACTCTTATTCCAAATGAAATAGAGGCGTCTTCTCCAACACCTCTGGCTTTACCATCTTCAGCATTAGCATATTTTGTTTCATTTATGCCCAGCCTGATGTCGGCATACTTACAACTTTTCAACGAGGCAGCTTGCTTAATAGCATTTGCAACAGTTTCTTTTAATGTGTCTATGAGTTCTATTTTTATACGATTTGCGATAATAATACTCCTCTAAATTCAGGAATTACTCAGAACCCAGAAAATTACCAAGAACAGATGTCATTTGCTTGTGTTCGATTTTTGAATTAATGTTGTAGATAGCGCATCTATTGCCCTTGCAGTTTCTTCGAGATGCGCCATCATTTTCGTATTGCCTTCTATAGCAGAATGGAATCGTTTACCCATAAGAACCACTACTTTGCGTAAAATATCGGGCATATTCTCGATCTCTTTCTCAAAAATCTTGGTATCAATCATCTTCCCTTTGATATTCTGCAATTCATGCAAACAATTTGTTAGACGACAATAGACATCGTTCAGGTAAAAAAGGTCGTGACTCATTTTTTCAAGTTTATCACGCACATCCTTGGGAAGTTTACCAATAGCTTCCATAAAAGTGTCTTTTGCAACCATACCCACTGTTACTTCGCCGTCTGCAGTAACAGAAGCTGTTCTCTTAGCCATTCCGAAGAAACTCATCTCTCCAAAAATATCACCTTCCTTTAATGTGCCAATTAGCACCTGCTTGTTACTAATATTTTTCCATACCTTTGCCTTGCCGGACTGCAAAATATAAGCATAATAAGCCCATGTCCCTTCTTCTACAATAATACTGCCGTCCTTCATTTTCTCAGTTCTTGTAATATACTGCTCCATGACGTCTCCTTTTCAGAAAGTTAATTAATAACCAATTGGCTATTAAATCATAAAACCAATAAAAATTCATTTAACAAAAATTTATTAGTTTTTTCCATAAAAATTTACGTTTTTCAGGCGGAGTTGACCGCATGCGGCATTAATATTGCCGCCTTTCTTTTTCCGGATAGTAACAACAAGCCCGTGTTTCTCTAGCGTCCTACAAAACATTTCAATCGTTTCCTGTGGCGGGGGTTTAAAGTTAAATTCTTTGACAGGATTCAAAGGAAGAATATTAATATTGCATTGAATACCTTTTAGTAATTTTGCTAAGGATTCGGCATCTTTTTTTGATGCATTAATACCATCTATCAATATATATTCAAAACTAATATCCCTCCTTGTAACACTAAAATATTCCCGGGCTGCGGCAATGATATTTTTAACACCTGTTTTTTTATTGGATGGAATTATCCTTGATCGTGTAATATCGTCAGAAGCATGCAGTGATATAGCAAGATTTACCTGAAACCCTTCTTGTGCCAGACGGTGAATTCCATCAATAATACCAACAGTTGATATGGTTATGTGTCTTGCACCAATTCCTAACCCCCATTCGGCATTTATAATCCTAATAGCCTTGACTATGTTATCGTAATTTAGAAGTGGCTCACCAATGCCCATAAAGACAATATTGGTGAAGCGTTCATCGGGTGGAAGGCGGTTTTTAATATGAAGCGCCTGTTCAACAATTTCACCTGCACTAAGATTTCTTTCCAGACCCAAAATGCCGCTTGCACAAAAGCTGCATGCCATTGCACAGCCTACTTGTGTGGATACGCATGCGGTAACTCTTTTCCCCTCTCTTAGCAGAACACATTCGATTATATTTTCATCGGATAAATGAATTAGAAATTTTTCTGTGCCGTCTGCGGTTTGTGTAACGGAATCAACTCTGGTTTGGAAGACCTGATATTTTTCCTCAAGCTGTTTCCGAAAATTCTTGGATAGATCAGACATTTCGTCAAAGGTCGTTGCTCCCTTTTCATAAACCCATGAAAGTATTTGTTTAGCCCTGTAGGCAGGCTCGCCCATCGAGGTACAT
>JAHFOX010000127.1 GCA_023261445.1 Planctomycetota bacterium | reverse complement strand
ACTATCTTCATGGCAATCTCCATACGGCGTTCGACATCCTGAGGAATACCGCACTTGTCCATCGTGAGACACATCAGTGATGCATTATATTCCTTTGCTATGGTCATGTATTTGTCCAACTCTTCAGGATCGCCTTTGGACGAATTGATCAAGACCTCGTTCTTGATTACCGATAAACCCGCCTTCACAACATCAAATTTCTGGCTATCTATGGCAATCGGTGTCTTTACTGTGTCTTGAATAACTTCAATCAGCCATTTCATTGCACCAGCCGGATCGGCGGCGGCTGTACCAACATTTACGTCCAGAAAACTTGCCCCAGCTTCTGTTTGTTTTATCGCCAATTCCCTTACTGCCTTTGGATCCCTATTCTTTATTGCTTCTCGAACATCTTTAAACATACCGTTGATACGTTCAGCTATTGAAAACATTGTATGTTTATCCTTTCTTTTAAATTAAGGTCAAACCAAAAAGCACACAAAGTGTTCGTAAGGCGGTCACGGCTATGAAGCCCGTAGCGTATAACGTTTGACGATTAACGTAACGGGCTTCGTAACCGTCACCTCCAAACCTTCCTTCTCTGCGTCCTTTGTGTCTTTGCGGTGAACTATCACATTTTTTAATATAAACGATCAATACATTTTTTTACCGTCGCAACAGCCTTTGGATGGTTCATGCGAATAATATCAACACCAGACTGTAAAAGGCTGACGGCTGTTATTGCCTCCCACATCGGTCCCCTTTCCTCCCTAGAACCCCACTGTGGAACGTCTTTATCGTCTGATTTAGACTCTTTTGACCGCCACGCTTCATGACCAACATCACAGATTACAGGCATAGACATCATTTTATCGCCAGTAAGCGCCGCTAATCTCTCACGTTCCTGAATAGAATACGTGTACTCCAAACCATAGCCCAATGCACCTGTTGACTGGAACATTACTATTCGATTTAATGGGAAATCCATTTCTGACACAAGGATGTTAACCTGCTTGCCGATGTTAATATCCACAGGCGCCATTGTAATGATGGAATGTCCATCTGCCAGACATGTGGCTGTAAGTGTTTTATAGTTATCCTGAGACACAATTCCCATCAAACAATTTTCTCCCTTTACAGCCTGGCTTACCTTTGGCAGTACTTCGTTATCCTTTTCGTCATGTTCGCACCCCCAGATTATTAAAGGAACACCAACTGCCGCAAGGATAGATTTTACTATTTTTACGGCATCTTCTGCACTCTTATTGCCTTTATCCGGATGAATCCCATCCAGTTTAAGACAGATTAAATCCGCTCCATACTGTTCAACGCATTTTTTTGCCCATTTTGCAGGATCGCTAATTACATCAGCAAAAGGCTTTGTTAATGTCTCTGGCCAATCTTCAGGCGGCGTATCATAAACATCCATTGCAACCACTGGCTTATTGCCTGGACTGCCCTCAAAGTCCATAAATGGAATACATTTAGAACCACCTATAGTAATCGTCTTTTGTCGGCTGCCACCTTTTTCCTTTGTGGCGCCAAGGGTAATTTCATTGACACTACCCGTCCATTTATCTGCTACGTTTGGTATTTCCATTAATTTGTCTCCCACCTTTTAATCCTATTATCAAAACTAACCTCAGAGTACACAGAAATAAATTTTAAATATATTCCTAGTATTAACTATATATGGCTAACAGCGCTCTTCTCAAGCATACTTGCTGGTAAATGCTTTTGTAAAAAACTACCCAATTTACAATACAACTCATTCTCACGAGAAATTTCAAATATTGGATCCCCACACGCCGCCGTATCGTACACCTCCTGATCAAACGGAAATATGGCAGATATTTCGATTCCAAGACTATCTAACTTCTGCTGAAGATTTTCGTGGATGCCGTCTTTGGGAACACGATTTAATATGCATAGTTTCTTTTTAATTACAATGGGAAGCGAATCTGCCAATTTAAGAATCCTTTGCAATGTCAAAGCACCTACGATTGTAGGTTCACTCACAATCAGCAAAAGATCAACGTTATTGGTTGTCCTGCGTGAGAGGTGTTCCATTCCCGCCTCATTATCGGTAACAATAAAGGGATAGGTTGTACCAACCTTATCCAGATACTTCCGCAGGAGATTATTTACATAACAATAACACTTAGGACCTTCAGGCCTGCCCATTGTCAGAAGATCGTATTTGTCTTTTTCAATAATAGATTCCTCAATAGCATACTCAATATATCTATCTTTGGACATTCCGGCAAAGTCTGCCTTCTTTTCTACAATATCCTCTCTAATATCAGCAACTGTGTTCTGTATGTGTAGTCCAAGCAAAGCGCCCAGAGAGGCATTCGGGTCGGCATCTACAGCAGAAACAGGCTTACCCAGCTCTTCTGTGATATATCTAATTATAAGGGCAGAAAGGGTTGATTTCCCCGTCCCACCTTTTCCAGCAACTGCAATGTTAAATGCCATATATTTTCCCTCACCGCAGAGAACGCAAATGCCGCAGAGATTTTAAGAACCTATCCTTTTCATTTTTGGTTTTTCTCTGTGCTTTCTCAGCGCACTCTGTGGTAAATTATTTTTTATTTCTGAACTAACAATTCCTCTGCAACCGATGGAAATTTTTCAATATTTGTATGAGGCAGGAAGTTCGCCGACACATATTCCTCCATATACTTATTATTGCACATAAGGTCAAAATAAGTCATCTTGGATGCGATTGTTCTTGCGGTTTCATAAGCATCTTTAGAAAAGAGGGACATCTTTGCGCCAATTACGGAGGTGTTCCCTACAAATTGAACTTTTGAGACAGAGATATCGGGAAGCATTCCAATCGTTATGGCGCTTCGTATATCCAAATAATTGCCAAAACCGCCTGCAAGGTATACCTGCTCGATATCCGCTACGTTCATATTCATAGATTCAAGCAGCGTGGAAATTGCCGAATAAATAGCCGCCTTAGAACGTATAAGGTTTTGAATATCAGCCTGTGTAATAACAATATCCCTTTTCGTGGCTGTTTCATCCCTGTG
>JAHFOX010000126.1 GCA_023261445.1 Planctomycetota bacterium | reverse complement strand
CCATTGATTGAAATAAGAGTTCACGGACGTGGCGGTCAAGGTTCCGTAACGGCGGCTGAGTTGCTTGGTTTTGCTGCACATAGTGATGGGAAATATGCACAGGCATTTCCATCGTTTGGCTCAGAAAGAATGGGAGCTCCAGTTCAGGCATTTGTGAGAATTAGCGATAAGCCTATCCGTATCCGAAGTCAGGTTTATAAACCTAATTATGTTATTGTGCAAGACCCCACATTGTTAGAAGTAATTAATGTATTGGACGGATTACAAGAGGATGGATTGTTGCTGATTAACTCAAAGAAAAAGGTATCTGAGTTGGGTATAAATACAAAAGTTAGAGTAAAAACTATCCCAGCTATGGAAATTGCCATGGAAGTAATTGGAAGGCCTATTATGAATACTACCCTTTTGGGTGCATTTGCCGCAGCTACGGGGGAAATCAGCCTGGAAGGTATTAAGAAGGCAATTCAACATAAATTTCCAGGTTCGGTGGGAGAAAAGAATATTGCAGCCGTTTTAAAGGCTTTTGATTTTATTAAGAAGGAGTCATTATGAGATTAGATTTAGGCGCTATTGCGAAGGCTGGCACCAGCAAGGCTAATCAAACCGGGAGCTGGAGGAATTATAAACCTATATTCCATCAGGTAAAATGTATTGGCTGTGGCCTTTGTAAAATCTATTGTCCCGAAGGTTGTGTTACCATGTTAGAAAAGAAAAAATACACTGTTGATTATACATATTGCAAGGGTTGTGGAATTTGTGCAGAGGAATGTTCTACAACCGATATCGAAATGGTAGTGGAGGAAAAGTAATGAGTACAACATTTATTGAAGGCTCGATTGCCGTAGCTAAAACGGTTGCCGTATGTAGACCGCACGTAATCTCGGCTTACCCTATCACACCACAGACCCATATCGTTGAACATCTTTCGGAGTTGGTGGCTGACGGTGAACTTAAATCAGAATATGTTAACGTAGAAAGTGAACATTCCGCCGCCTCCGTGGTTTTGGGCGCTAGTGCGACAGGCGCAAGGACGTACACCGCTACCACATCTCAGGGATTTTTGCTTATGATCGAGGTGCTTTTTAATATTGCAGGAATGAGACTTCCGATAGTTATGACCTGTGTTAACCGCGCTGTGTCTGCCCCAATTAATATCTGGAATGATCAGCAGGACTCTTTAACAGCCCGCGACAGCGGCTGGATACAACTCTACGCAGAGGATAATCAGGAGGCAAGCGATATGCATTTGCAGGCTTTTAAGATTGCCGAAAATAAAGATATCATGCTTCCTGTGATGGTCTGTATGGATGGATTTGTTCTAACCCACTCATTTGATCCGGTGGAACTTATCTCACAGGCAGAGGCGGATAAATTCTTGCCTCCATATAAACCTCAATATTATCTAACGCCAAAAAATCCGCTCTCCTTCGGCACTATGGTAGGTCCTGATGGATATATGGAGACGCGTTATTTTATTGAGAAAACGATGCGTGCCTCTTTGCAGGTTATTAGCGGCGTAGCGACTGATTTCCATAACCAGTTTGGCCGTTTTCAGGGTGGGCTTATTGATACATATAAAGTCGAAGACGCCTCGCTGGTGTTTGTGGCGATGGGTTCTATCATTGGAACGTTAAAAGACGTTGTTGATGAACTCAGGGCAAAGGGACAAAAGATTGGCGTCCTGAAGGTACGTTCATATCGTCCTTTCCCAAAAGATGAAATTTACAAAGCCTTGAATCATGTAAAAGAGATTGCCGTGCTGGAAAAGGCTGTTTCTTTGGGTTATGGCGGCATTCTGGTAAATGAAATTAAGAGCGCATTCTATGGTAAACCTAAAACCCCGAAGATCAATGGATTCATTTTGGGACTGGGCGGACGGGACATTACTGCAGACACTATACATCAGGTTATTAAAGAGGCTGTCAAAGCGGCAACTGAAGAAAAATTTGTTGGACTCAACGAAGCATTAATTGGAGGTAAATAATTTTATGTCTACTACAACACTGACCGCCCCGAAGGAACAATCATGTACGCTTTTAGCATCAGGGCACACTGCCTGTACCGGATGCGGCGAGGCGCTTGCCGCAAAACTCGTACTGGGCGCAGCAGGTTCTGATATAATAGTAACCGATGCTACAGGATGCCTGGAAGTATTCACTACAAGATTTCCGCAATCCTCATGGGAAGTCCCTTTCATCCACTCGTTATTCGAAAATTCGGCTGCCGTTGCCTCAGGTGTAGAAGTGGCCTTAAAGGCGCTGGGTAGACAAAATGAGGCAAAAGTCATTGCACAGGGTGGTGACGGTGGAACGGCAGACATTGGTTTGCAGGCGCTCAGCGGCATGTTAGAAAGGGGACACGATATTCTTTACGTTTGTTACGACAACGAGGCGTACATGAATACAGGCGTTCAGCGCAGTGGCCTCACGCCTTTTGATTGCATGACGACAACCAGCCCTTGCGGCGAACTTTCGTGGGGGAATAAACACAACAAAAAAGATATGCCCTCCATTGCCGCCGCACACGGTATTCCTTACGTTGCAACGGCATCAGTAGCATTTCCAAAAGACATCGAAAATAAGGTAAAAAAGGCGCTTTCGATAACAGGTCCAAAATACATGCAAATCCACTCCCCATGTCCACTCGGATGGAGATCAAATCCTCAATTCACTATCAAAGTCGCTAAATTGGCCGTACAGACAGGACTCTATCCCATCATTGAAATGGAAAATGGCAAGGTAACAAAAGTAAGAAAGGTTTCTAGCCCAAAAACTCCAGTAGAAGAATATCTGAAAATTCAGGGACGCTTCGCCCATCTCTTCAAGTCACCGAAAGGAAAGGAAGAGATACAAAAGATACAGGAGATTGCAGACCGAAATATTGAGAAATACGGGCTGGCATAGAAGCTGATATTTTAGCTCACCACAGACGCAAAGTTTTAAAATCCAAAGCCTGTTGTCGAATTAATCCCCCTTAGAAAAGGTGGATACAGTGGGTTGTTCGTACTACCCTTCATTATG
>JAHFOX010000096.1 GCA_023261445.1 Planctomycetota bacterium | reverse complement strand
ACTGCAGGTAAAAATTTCATATAAAAATGCTTAGACACCTCATACATTCCATGCCAGTGGGTATAGTCAGGACCCATCATGCTGGCGCCATGACGCGCCCTACGCCCCTCGTGGTGCCATAACTCCCAGAATATCCATTGTACATCATGCTCAAATGGCGCATGGGAACTCAACACCTCGTCAGCGGTTAATTCATTCATAAGCGCTTGGGCAGGTTTGGCGAATTTGTCGTTATAGAGTGTTACCAAATCATCGAATTGTTTGTAAAAATTGTCAATATATATATCGTTATGGCAATTCCTGCAAGCTCCCTTCATTATTTCCCTGCGCTCCTGCCATGTTATAATTTTGGCTACACGTCTGGGTACCGTTTTGTTTACCAATTTTTCATTCTCATACACCTTATCAACAGTCTGAATTGTTTCACCAATTACAGGCAGCGGCTTGGTATCAGGATAATCTTCCTTATAACCATCTTCATATATTACCAAATTGATCTTTGTGCTCACAACAGGACGAAGTGTCCAACTGATACGCTCTCCTACATCATGACTATTGGCTTTGTACACTCCCTGGGAAGTCATATAACTGCCGATGTGACACGTTGAACAAGTTGGTGCGGCTGAGTAATCTCTCCCTAAAACCCAATCCCCTTCTTTGTTTAGAGCCATTTGAGAACGATTAGCATAGAAATTAATTCCATGCTTTGATTCATTGTAAATCTCAATTTGTGGATGATCTGGTCCCATGTGGCATTTACCGCAGTTTTCCGGAGACCTGGAAAGTTTAGCTTCAAAGGCATGTCGGGAATGACAGGCATGGCAAGAACCTTTTGAACCATCCGGATTCAAACGCCCCATCCCGCTGTTGGGCCATGAATCTGAATCCAAAATAGGTTTCTCCTCTTTTTCTGTACGCAACACATTACCCTGAAGATCTCGTTTGAACTTTATCATGCTTCCATGACATTGCCAGCAACCATTAACGGCATCTGCCTTATTGTTTGGCAAACCTGCCACCTTTTCCGCCAGCACATTATCAAGGCTCGCCAGAATTTCCCCTGCTTTTGCGTGGTGACTTTTAGAAAACTCTTCATATTCCTGTGGGTGACAACGTGCACAATCATTGGGAGTAACTAATGAAGAAACCCACGTACCTATATGTTTCCAGGCATCTATTTCTCCCTCCTTCGCTGCATGGCAATCTATACAGCCTACACCATGCTGTGCATGGCGCGACCGTTCCCATTCCATCACCAAAGCTGGAGCATGGTTCTTATGGCATCCAACACACATTTTATTAGCAGGTGTAATTATGGGAACAGACTTTTCTTCCGCAGGATAACGTTTTAATAGTTCGGCGTTTTCCTGCTGTAATCTTTTAAGTTCGGCACAGCCCATACCCACAGCTAAAATCCCTATTATACCAAACAAACAAAAACCGCGTATTACACTAAGCTGTTTCAGCATAAGCATACCCACTCCCTTTCAAGACAAAAAACTTCCCTTCTGCTTTTTACAATACAAGATATATTTTTCTTATATGATTTATTTATTTGTAATGTTTTGTATAGCTAAGTTCACGATATCGAGCAACCTGTCCAATTCATCAGTTTTGATAATTAATGGCGGCATAATGACAATGATATGTCCCAGTGGTCTGATAAGCAAACCGTTTTTTCTCGCATCAATACACACCTTAATCCCCACCCGTTCTTCCCAGTGGTATGGCTCTTTCGTGGTCTTATCTTTAACCAGTTCAATGGCTGCGATAAGTCCACATTGTCTGACGTCTCCAACGTGTTCTAATGATTCAAAGGATTTAAGTTTGGCCTGTAAGTGTTTGATTTTTGGTTCTAAATTTTCCAGGATACGTTCTTTCTCAAACAATTCAATACTTGCCAGCGCAGCAGCGCATCCTAAAGGGTTTCCTGTATACGTGTGACCGTGAAAGAAGGTTTTCAATTCAGAAAATTCTCCCAGAAAGGCATTGTAGATTTCTTCTGTGGCAAGTGTAGCGGCAAGCGGCATATAACCTCCATTAATACCTTTGGACAGCGCTATGATATCAGGTGTAATATCTTCATGTAAGCAGGCAAACATTTTGCCCGTTCGCCCAAAACCTGTAAGCACTTCATCTAAAATCAAAAGAACATTATACTTCTTGCACAAGGCGTGCACACCTGAAAGATAGCCTGCCGGATGGGTAATCATACCGCCTGCCCCTTGAATCAGCGGTTCCATAATCATAGAGGCAATACAATCTGCATTCTCTTTAAAGATGTTTTCTAATTCATCAAGACAAGACAGACCACAATCCTTAGTTTGTTTTCCCATCGGACAGCGATAGCAATATGGCGAGGGAGACAGATGCGTTTTGAAGTAAAGTTGCCTGAAAGCGCCATGAAACAATTCTATTCCACCCACGCTCATAGTCCCAAGGGTGTCTCCGTGGTACCCATATTGTAACGCCACAAATTCAGTCTTGTCTTTGAATCCTTTATACTGCCAATATTGGAATGACATCTTAAGCGCCACCTCATTTGCAGTAGAGCCATTATCCGAATAGAAAACCTTTTTTAATCCTTTCGGAGCGATCTCTACAAGCCTTTTCGCCAGTTCGATGGCTGGTATATTTGATGGACCAAGTAGTGTTGAATGTGCAATTCTATCGAGTTGTTTCTTTATAGCGTTATCTATTTCCTTCTTGCGATGACCATGAATATTGCACCACATGGATGAAATCCCGTCAATATATTCCTTACCATTGACGTCTACAAGAAAAACGCAGTTTCCTTCTGCAATAATAAGAGGCGTCTCCCTGATGTAATCCTGCATCTGGGTAAAGGGGTGCCATAGGTATGTCTTATCCCATGCCTCTAATTGCTCTTTATAGGTTTTATCCAACATGTATTTTGTTACCTATCTTTACTTTAAAGTATTTTTGGGCGTTTCCTTGATTTATTGAAATTTCGAGGAAGCCTGCACTACCAATGAGGGCTAAAGGCTCGCCTCTTTTAACATCCATGTAAGTCCTGCCCAATCTAGTGATTTTCTTTTCCCATACAGTTATTTCCATAGTATCGCAAGTGGAATATTTTTGTTGCGCAGAAGTTTTAAATTTCCGGCTTCTTGCTTCTGATTTCTTATTTATGAACTGCATAAGGTGTTTTTTTGTTATATTGGTTATGAGGTTTCCAAAGCGGTCTATATAAATAATCTCCCCTTCCAGTTGTCCTGTTTCTTTAAAGCTGGGTTTAGGTATATCCAGTTGTTTCAGTTGATTGATCTTGACTCCCAGTTGTTGTGGTTTTACCCCTAACGACAGATGTGCTGCAACAGGCGCAAAGACATCCCTCCCGTGAAATGTATTACTGATTGAAGGTAAAAAATATTTATCATTTGTTAAACGAACAATAACTTTAGGCTTTTCTTCCTCTATGATGAAACCGAGAATACCATTATCAGGCGCAAGGAAGGTGTAATCATTGGTTTTAACACAAACAATGTCTCTCTCGCTTCCCACGCCGGGATCAACAACCGCTATGTGAATTGTTCCTTTTGGAAAGTATTTGTAAGACGTGTAGATAAGATAGGCTGCGTTGAATACATCCTGTGGAGGAACATTGTGGCAGATATCTATAATATTTGCCTGAGGATTAATTCCGGTTATTACGCCTTTCATAACACCTGCGTAAGCATCCTGATTGCCAAAGTCCGTCAGTAAAGTTATTACACACGGTCGGTGCATAGACACTGGAGATCTCCTACACGATTTGTTTCTGATAGCAGTTTACCGCAAAACACAATCTGGATAAGAAAGGAATTTATGAATTACGATTTGGCAATGCAGAATTAAATCCCACAATTGTAAATCAGTCCTTGTTCCTTTGTGGTGGCGATTACAGTTTTTCACTCTTTTTATGACTGGGGGATGTTTTCTCTCCAAAAAAGAACGGACAATATGCCCAGCAATTTATATTTACGATTCGATGCTGACCGCAACACTCCGGACATAACCAGTCACCGAGTTCTATACACAAACGCTTACCAACATTACGAAGACATATTTTACAACGTATCATTTTGGCAAAATAAAGAAATATTATTTGATAATTAATCAGCAAGACGCATGTTAATGATAAAACATTCCAAATTCAAGAGTTTTTTTAAGCGCCAGATATATGGTATGAACAATTTTTATTCTTGTTTTACTAATGTGGGAATGTATTCTCTCAAGTGGTTGATTCTGGAGTTGATTGTCACAAAAGAATCAAATCTCAGAAGTCCAAAAATTCTATTATTTATCAGAAGGTCTAGATGTCTCTCTAAAAAATCAGGCAGACCGTTAGGATCAAACCCCGCTTTATGTGCATACAAAACCCCCACGGTATCAGCATCCTGTTCAAACTCTTCAAGCTGGCTGTTTAAAAGCAATAACGTCGTATCGAAGTCGGTACCTCTGTTCTTTTGAGAGAAAATTTCTAAAAACTCATAGTACAATTTTGAAACATGTCTCAATGATGCATGGGCAATCTCGTGCCCAATAATGCCAGCCACCTCATCTTCGGATCCTGTAAATTTTAATAAACCCTCTGTTAGATATATATGCCTGCCGGGCGCTGAAAATGCATTTATGGAATGAGATTGGATAACATCACACGTGAATGGAAGTGTTTTTCGGTCAGATACCGTGGCAAGTTTTTGTGTAATTTCATTTACCATCTTGATGAGTTCGGCATCATTGCCCATGTAAAACTGATGTCTTATATATTCATCAACTTGTTTACCAAGTTCAATTTCTTCAGCATCGCTTAATTCGGTGTAGCCGCTATCAATTTGCCAATCGTCATCAGCTATGGCATACCATGCCTGTGTGAATAATATAGTTGTGAGAATTAAGATAATAGATAGTAATTTTTTATACATGACAACTGATAATACAGCCCAAAATTGCGTGAATTATGTGTTACACTTGCTTTTTTTACTCCTTTTTACTACTCTTTTCACACTCGGCTCTTTTCTTGTTGCTAAATTCCTTTCCTAAATATTTCTCACCATTTTAGGAGCCGATGCCTTAAATTTCAACTAACTATAACACAGCGTGGCAGAGCCACAACCAAAACAGGACACAGATTAAGCAGAATTACACAGATTTTAATATGTTATAAGACCACCAAAATGATTTTAAAAAACAAACAGCTTTAAAAACTTTGCTAAAAAAGCAGGGTTTTATAAATTTGTAGTACAGTCACCCCTTTCTTAGTATTCCTATGAATTTTTCAGGAGTTATAATCTTTATATCCTCGTAGTTTTCAAGAGAAAGAAGGTCATTGTCTCTGGTAACAATGTAGTCTGCCTGTGCTTTAAGAGCGCACGCAACCACCATATTATCATCAGGATCGCTATTGATTACCTCGATTAAAGGTAGTTCTGTAATAAGGCGTGCCACTATCCTGAGGGTTTGAACATATTGGATTACGGTTTGGTCTAAGTAATGATAGCGCTTTCTAATCTTCTGATATTGCAAAAGAGCCCTCTGAACTTCTTCGAGAATTTCTTCTGCTAAGCATATATCAAAACATCCATTCTTAGCCTTGCGAAGTAATTCAGCAGAAACACCGGTTTTAGCAAGAAAAGCACTGATAAGAACCGTGGAATCAAGGACAGCTTTAGGCATGTTGTTTTCTAAAACTTTTCACCATTTTGGCAATTTCTTCTTCCCGTTCTTTAGCGCTCTGTTTTGGTTTGGGTTTGAGATCCTTAACGTTTTCCATGGATTCAAAAAGTTGATTCCATGTTTTTCCTCGCTCCACCACAGTAACCGGTTTTAGAAGGATTCCTTTTTCCATCGCCTCGGCTTCAAGAAAATCACCTTCATTGAGGTTGAATTTCTTGCGCAAATCGGCGGGCAGAGTTACTTGAGCAAATTTCCTCAGTTTTAAGAGACTCATATTTCCTCTTTCCTCTAAATAAATTAAAGTTTTATTAAACATATACGAAATTAACAAATTAAGAGATTATAATATTATTATACGCTTAATGAGGAAGACGTCAAGTGAATTAAAGCAAACAAATTCATCTGTAGTGTTCTATTTTACAAAATATAGACATACACTGTAGTAATGATTTTCTGTCTTTTAAGAAATGATAGGCGCGGTGGGTATAACTATTAAGGGGCATAACAATTGAACTGCGCGGCAGGCAATAGCCTCTCCGCACGAGTGATTTGTTAGGTGCGTTCATTTTCTAATAGTCGCTGTCCCTATTATCGAACATAACTTTTTTCCTCTTGGGTATAAAATTTAACGGATAATAAAGTCCACTGTTTAATTCTTCCCTTACCACTTCTGAATGTACTTGTAGATGAGTCTATTTTGTTGGGCTTGCTCCGTTTAATTTAACTTATTTTGCTTCAGATATATCTTATTTGGATATCGATCAAATACGTTTAGGATATTGCGTTAATTTATTCCAAAAAACTTCAATATAATTGGCCCCGCGTACTCCCAAATTGTTGCGATATTGGCAGCAGTAGAAATGGAATTAACGATCGAGTTTATAACGCCACGGTTTCTTTTTTCTTTTGGGGTTTCACATTGAGTAACAAGAAATTCAACATTTTCCAATTGTTCACTTTTTTTCTCATCACTAATGTTTGACCTGTTGATGACTTCTGTAAGCCTTGTAAATGCTTCAGCCAATTCTAATTGACTAGATTTTTTGAGTTGTGCTAATTTTATTTGAATTGACCCGTTCACTATTCCAGTATTAATTACTCCAACATCTCCCTTTACATGGATCGTAGTTTCAGTAGCAGGTTGTAAAATGCCCATTCTGAGTTCCTCTTGAAGTATTTTAACTCGCCTTTTTACAGATTCGCTAATTAGATTATGTTTTCCCTCAACTTTTCTAATACCATTCCCGCGTTCTGTA
>JAHFOX010000027.1 GCA_023261445.1 Planctomycetota bacterium | reverse complement strand
GGAATACTCAAGTAAGATAGTTGAGAAACTCAGGAAAATGACAACTCTGGACCTTAAGGAGTCAAAAAATCGGTTTGAGTCCATGCAAAGCAATGCATCGTTTGTGGAATTCTCAGGCGCCCTCCGTACACTATCTGTAGAACTCATACGTATTGCCAATGATCTGAGATTGATGAATTCGGGACCGAATACAGGGCTGGCAGAGATAGACTTGCCGGCAGTGCAGCCGGGGTCTTCTATTATGCCAGGGAAGGTAAATCCCGTTATTCCGGAGATGATTAATATGGTGTGCTTTTCGGTTATAGGCAATGATGTCTCAATTACAATGGCAGCGCAGGCGGGACAGTTTGAGCTTAATGTTATGATGCCGGTAATCCAATATAAATTGCTCGAATCCATCCTTATCCTTACCAATGCAGTCAAAGTATTTAATGAGAAATGTATCTGTGGGATAACCGTAAATGCGGCAAAGTGTCAGGACTATGCAATCAGAAGCTTGGGGATTGTTACCATCTTGAATCCGATTATAGGCTATTCAAAGGCGGCTGAGGTAGTGAAAGAATCAATGAAAACGGGAAAATCCGTAAAAGAAATTATCCAACAATGGGGACTCCTCTCTGGGGATCAGTTGGATCAAGTATTGTCTCCTATTTCGATGACCGAACTCCGTGCGAAGGAAGTCTCTGTATAGATGTCAATTTTTTATAGTTTATTCTTGATGATATTCCAGAAAGGAGGTATTTGATGCCGGAAATTGAACAGTATAAGGTTTTAATTATTTAAGTTTTATTGAAGCACGAAAGGAATAATTATATGAAAACGGTGATAGGTTTAAGTTTGAGTCTGTTGGTAGCAGGATTGGTGGGTTCAACAAACATGGTTTGTACTAAAGCCTTTGCAGGTGAGGAAAGGGCAAGCGCTACACACGAACATGAAAATGTTAAATTGCCAACTAAAAGGTTGATGGTTGAGATTGAAAAGAGGATGTATAATATCCTTGAAGGGATATTGGTAGGTAATTTTAAATACGTCAAACAAGAAGCGGCTGCAGTTTCAGAAAAAGCAAACCAGATCAATGAAAATTTCTTCCCAAGAAATCCGGATATAGATGCATGGTATAAAAGGTCAAAAGACTTGGATCCAAGCAATATAGAGGCAATTAAAAAGTTAAAAGAAGAATTTAATTCCTACCTGAGACGGATAGATGCGGGTGTACAGGAGATTCAAAAAGCGGCAGATACAGGTGATACGGAGGCAACATTCCAGGCATATAGCGGATTATTAACAAAGGCGTGTTTCGAATGTCATCGAAGACTTCGTGACACAAAATAGCTCTCAAGAACTGATGATTATGAACGTGATTTCAAATTGTGGAGATTAAGTTAAAAAGAAAGTGCAGATTATGTTCCTGTCTGCACTTTCTTGGCTTAAAATATTGATTACACGATATACCGGTTCGTGCTTGTGAATTTTGAAAAATACAATGATGAGAAATTTCTCCCGCCGCTAAGAACTATAGGTTAACCAATGTTTTTATGTTGGGACCTTTACTCGTTATCATTTCGAGTGAAGCGAAGAATCTAATTTAATGTTCAGGAAATTCAAAGTTGCGCTTGTAGGGCAAACTTGGGTTCGCCTTCCATCTTTTCAGTCACCCTTCGAGTTCGCTCAGTGTGACGTCGTTCCGAGCGAAGCCGAGGAACATAATTTAAGAAAGAGGCATGTCAATGAAAATAATTGATCAAATGCGACATGTGTTAATTTGTGGATTTGTAGTAACTGCGGTAGCTATGTCTTACTCATGGAAGGGAAATATTGCTTTGGGGAAAGATATTGAGTCCCATCATGGTCCAGAACTTACGCCTACCCGTTCACTCATGCAGGTAATCAGTTCTCATACGTCCAGGATACTTGACGCCATTATGATTGGTGATCATGATGCTGTGGTGAAGGAGTCCAATGCGGTTACAGAAAACTGCGAAGCCATATTGAAGAATTTCTTTCCGGAGGGTGGGAAGGTAGGTGAGTGGTTCAAGGAAACGGGAAAGGATGCAAACAAACCTGAAGATATAAAGGCTGTAAAAAAGGATTTTGAAAAATACTTGAAAGCAGTTGTTGACGCCTCAAAGAATATTGCCGAGACCTCCAAAAAACAAAATATTGTAGAAACTTATAAAAGCTTTGATACAATGTTAAAAAATGCCTGTTTTACTTGCCACGAGGCTACCAGGACGAAATGGCCAGAATGGCCTGATTGGATGAAGATAGGCGGAGGTTAGTAAAATATTTGTAGCTGAAATGAAGTATGTTTATGATTTAAAATTTAGGAATTTTGAAATAGCCACAAAGTTACTAAGATATTAAGTTTTCTTTGTGCCTTGGTGTCTTAGCAGCATAAAAAAGTTGTCAAAGGCCTGATTTAAAACTTGTGTTTATTTTATTTGAAGAAAGGAGTTTTTGTTATGAAAAGATTGAGGTTTTTAAGTGTAAGTTTAATGGGTTTGGGTTTGATAGGGTTAATAAACGTCGTTAATCCTACTAAGGCTATTTCGGCCGAGGAAAAGGTAGTTACCCACGAGCATGTTGCTGAACCTACCCAGATATTGATGAATGAGATTGCAAAGCATTTGAACAATATACTCGATGGTATATTGGCGAGTAGTTTCAAATATGTTGCACAGGAATCTGGCTCAATTGTGGATCAAAGTTACAAGATAAACGAAACATTCTTTTCTTTAGAGCCGAATGAAAACAAGTGGTTTAAACGAGCTAAAATAGATCCTAATGACTCAGAGAAGATTACAAAACTAAAAGAAGAATTTGATGTCTACCTAAAAGGAATAATAGCATCGGCGCTGGAAATTCAAAAGGCAGCGAAGACAAAGGATCAGAAAGCAACTTTTAAAGCCTTTACTAACATGGTCGAAAAGACCTGTTTCGAATGTCATGAAGAGATTCGGGCTAAGATGACACCTATTGAAAACCAATAAATTTAATCGTCTGAACTGAGTTAAAAGAAAGCGCAGGACTCATAATTCTTGCACTTTCTTTTCATTTTAAGGGTTGATTACATACATCAAGGTAGTGTAAAATATTTCAAGAAAATAAGAACAGGAGATAAAACATGTCAAAGTGGGAATGCCGAGTCTGCGGTTACGTGTATGACCCCGAAAGAGGCGATCCGGATAACGGCGTTAAGCCCGGAACAGCATTTGAGAATTTGCCTGAAGACTGGCTGTGTCCATCCTGCGGCGCAGCTAAAGACTTGTTTGATAAGCTTGACTAATTCTGTATTTTAATCTTGAACCCCTCTTTACGATAATATATTCATGCTAAAATTGCCAAAAAAACATCGTTTGAAACTATATGTATTTGTATTGTCCACATTAATCTCTTTTCATTTTCAATACCTTACTCTATCAAATACTGAGCCGTCAGGGAAAAATGCACCGAGCGTTACATATTCTAATCCATACTTTAAGGGTACAGAAGAAGAAAGAGATGCACAGGTTAAAAGGATAGCAACTCTTTTTGGAGTTGACTGTAATTTTTGCCACAATGAGGATCTAACGATTTTCACAGAAGATGGTGAAAAATCAAAGACAATGATGAAGTCTTCTGTTGCGCTTGGAGTTGAATGTGATTACTGCCACATAGATCGTAAACATTATAAAGAGAATGAAAAACAGGCAAAAAGAATGTTCGAGCTTTGTGAGATAATGGGAACAGAATGCAATTTCTGTCACGCAGGAAAGGATAAGCTTACAGTAAAAGGAGAAAAATCCAAGACTGCCTTCGTCACCCGTGCCTGGGCTACAGAAGGAACAAAACAATGCCTGGAATGCCATACTGAGAAAAAACAATTTGCTTTGAATTTTTACGGCTGGCAAGTCTTGAATGCAATGAAGGGGTTAAAGGGGATGTGAACAAATACTACGATGTAATTATTGTCGGTGGCGGACCTGCGGCACTATCCGCAGCAATTTATACATGTCGTGCTTTACTAAAGACAGTAATTTTTGAAAAAAAATATTTGGGCGGTCAATTAACAGGCACAGAACTTATTGAGAACTATCCAGGATTCCCTGAAGTCATTAGCGGCGTTGATTTAACTCAACGTATGGAGGCACAAGCCAAGCGATTCGGCTTAGAGATACGGTACGAGGAAGTATTAAAAATACAACTAGAAGGTGATTTAAAAATAGTAACGACTGATTCTGATACTTATGCAAGCTACGTGGTTATTTTAGCATCAGGAGCTGATCCACAAAAACTTGGTGTATCTGGTGAAGAAGAATTTTATGGCAAAGGTGTCAGTTATTGTGCTACATGTGATGGGGCCTTTTACAGGGGTAAAAACGTTGTTGTCGTTGGAGGCGGTGATTCTGCCGTAACAGAGGCTATTTTCCTGACTAAATTCGTCAGATCAGTCCAGATAATACACAGGAGGAGCGAGTTCAAAGCCGCCAAGATTTATCTGGATGAGTTATACAAAAATCTAAAAATAAAGACCTTATTTCATACCGTAATCGAAGGTATCTTTGGGAAAGAAAAGGTCGAGGGCGTTGTAACACAAAACATTTTAACAAAAGAAAAAAAAGATATCCCCTGTGATGGTGTTTTTATTTTCGTTGGAAGCACACCTAATACAAATTTTTTGGGTAATTTATTGTGTGTGGACGCCGGATGCCACATAGAAACCGACATCCACATGGAAACAGCAATTAAGGGTATGTATGCCATTGGTGACGTACGGAAAGGTTCATACCGACAAATTGCTACTGGGGTTGGAGAAGGAGTAACAGCGGCGATTGCAGCCGAGCACAAACTCGCTGAGTTGAAGGCGTTAGGTAAAGTGAAAAAATAAAATTTAAATCTTTGAAAGGAGGATATGGATAATGGCAATAACGGATGTAAAGGAAATTATTAAACAAGCCGCACAACAGGAAGAAAAGGCGCACAAATTTTATACTGATGCACTAAAGTACGTAAAGGATGCTGCTGCGAGGTTATGGATAAAGGAGCTTGCTGATGAAGAACTGAAGCATAAGGATATGTTACAAAAATTTGATGCCTCTAAGATTACAAACTTCAAGCCTAGCAAAAAAATCCATGACCTCCATATTACTGAGTATCTGGTTGATAAAGACATCGCGGAGATTAAGGACTTTCAGGACGTATTAATCGTAGCTATGAAGAAAGAGCAGAAATCCTATAACTTTTACGTTGGCATGGCTAAATCAGCAGACAACGCTGATATTAAAAAGCTTTGCAAGATATTAGCTCAGGAGGAACTGAAACACAAACATAAGCTTGAACTATATTACGATGATATCGTATTTAAGGAAGACTAGAAACAACGAGAAACCTATTGCATTTTTATAAAAAAAGCCTTGTTCTGTATTAATCAGAATAAGGCTTTTTTATTGCGTAAATGACGAGGCCGACGGGACTCGAACCCGCAACATCCAGATCGACAGTCTGGTACTCTAACCAATTGAGCTACGGCCCCAAGATTCAATAACTATTTTGATTTTGTCTACAAACAAATGGTGGGCGATATAGGACTCGAACCTATGACCCCTTGCTTGTAAGGCAAGTGCTCTAGCCAATTGAGCTAATCGCCCATAAAACGGATTCAAAAGTATATCATCCCAATTTTTTCGAGTCAATAGAATTCTAACGTTTCCACGTTACAGGCAGAAACAAAAGTATTAAACTGTAAATTTCCAACCTGCCTAAAAGCATGCAGAAGCTTAGTATCCACTTGCCGGCATAAGTTATATCACTAAAATTAGCCATAGGACCAACTTTAGCCAATCCAGGCCCACAGTTAGCCATACACGTAGCCACTGCGGAAAAAGCACTAATGATGTCAATATTCATAGCCATCAAAGCCAGAGAACAAATACCAAAAAATCCTAGATATGCAACAAAGAACACAGAACTCTCTGCAATAATTTCTTCACTAACAGATTCGCCATTAATTTTAACATGTTTCACCATACGAGGTCTCAATACACGAACCATGTCTCGCATACTTGATTTCAACAAAAGCAGTATTCTTACGCATTTTATACCGCCACCCGTTGAACCTGCACACGCACCAATAAACATAAGTAAAACCAGCAAAAACCTACAGGCATTTGGCCATAAATCAAAATCAGTGGAAGCGTGTCCTGTTGTTGAGCTAGCTGTTATCACATTGAAAAAGGTATATCGAAAAGAATTTCCTAAATCATAATACCGGCTGTCTTTAATTCCACCATTGAAAGAATCAGGTTTGCTGAAATATAAAGTCAAAGCGACAAATACGATTGCCGTTAAAATCAGACCCACAAAGAATCGAAGTTCCGAATTTTTAAGTACTTTTTTAAATTCCTTCTGAAAACACAGGTAGTAAAGTGAGAAGTTGCATCCACAGACAAACATAAAAGTTGCGGTAACAATTTCCACATACAGGCTGTTATAATATGCAGTGCTCGTATTTTTTATAGAGAAACCCCCGGTAGATACCGTTGCAAAAGTATGACATATTGCATCAAAAATAGGCATACCACCGCAGAAAAGCATGACTATCATAACGGCGGTAAAGATAAGATAAATAATCCATAATAATTTTGCGGTCTCACCAATTCTTGGCTTCAATCTATCGGCAGTAGGGCCGCTTACCTCTGCGCTAAAAAGCTGATAGCCGCTCACGCCCATTGCTGGTAATAACGCAACGAAGATAACGATAATCCCCATGCCGCCTAACCAAGTTGTAAACGCCCTCCAGAAAAGTATGCTGTGCGGCAATATCTCAACATCTTTTAAAATGGATGCCCCTGTTGTTGTAAAACCACTGGTTGTTTCAAAAACAGCATCACAATAAGTCGCACATACGCCCGAATACCAAAATGGAAGTGCACCCAGGAAAATACAAACAAGCCAACTAAAAGTCACAATGGCAATACTCTCACGAATGCCAATTTCTGACTCTTTTTTTCTAAAAAACGCCTTGCTTAATCCTCCCAAAACGCCTGTAATGATGATGGTATAAATAAATGCCCACACCGCCGCATCGTCCCTATAGTAAAATGCGACGCCAACTGGAACAAGGAGGATACCAGCCAATATGAGTACAAGGTTACCTACAGTATATAATACAATGGAAATGTTCATAAGCGATATGCTTTAAAATGATGAATTCTGTTCAATCTTTTCTATTAAAAAAAAGAGACTGAACCTTTTCGATGGCATTGGGAAGGGCAAAGACAATAACACTTTCTCCGGGCTTTATAGTAGTATTGCCTGTTGGTATCTGCATAACACCTTCGCGCACAATAGCGCCCAGTATAGAACCTTGTGGAAATGTTATATTTCGGAGAGGTTTTCCAACAATCTTTGAATCTTCTTCGGCTATTAATTCCATAGCTTCAGCCTCACTATGTTGAAATTTTACAACAGAAAGTGTATGCCCTCGCCGAATATGCTGTAATATAGAACCAACCGTGATAAGCCTCGGATTAATTACAATGTCCATACCCAGTGAGTTTATAATTGGAATAAATGCAGGGTCTACGGTAAGTACGATTGCTTTCTTTGCGCCGAGCTTTTTTGCCAACAACGAAGATAGAATATTTGTTTGCTCGCTTTCAGATACAGCCACAAAGAAATCAGCAGTATCAATAGATGCGTCCTTTAGAAGATCTATATCTAAGACACTACCCTGAAGCACAACTGTTTTATCGAGAGCAGTTGCCGCTTGTTGTGTTTTTTCCTTATCTGGTTCAATTATAGTAACTCCAATCTTTTGCTCTTCCAGTTTTTTCGCCAGTTCGAGGCTTGCGCGATTTACACCATAAATAATGACCTTTTCAACTTCATCTGCTCGCCTATTAACCATCGGCAGAAAATAAGGCAATGCCTCTCTTGCAACAAGCACAAAAATATTATCTCGAGGCATCAATTTAGTTTCTCCGGTTGGGATAACCATTTCGTCGCTTCGTTGAATTGCAACAATGAGAAAAGAGTCCGAAGATCCGACTTCCTTTAGTTCCGATAGCTTTTTACCTACTATAGGGGCATCATCAGGTACGTTAAACCCCCTTAAGAGGATGTCCCCTTCCGTGAAATCAGCAACGTAGATAGCCCCAGGAGTCCCGATAATATTCAAAATGGAATTAATCGTAATTCTTTCTGGATTTACAACATAGTCTATATGAAATTCATTCTGATGCAGAATTGACAACTCGTCTGTAAACTCAGGATTTCTTATCCTTGCAATTTTTGTTTTGACGCCATAACATTGAGCAAGCGTACATACCACCATGTTAATCTCGTCGCTATTCGTAACAGCCAATACCATATCGGCATTTTTTATTCCTGCCTCTTCCAACACTGCAGGCGAACTGGCGCTCCCAGACACGACAAAAACATCCATCTTTTCGGTAATTCGTTTTACCAGTTCCTGGTCTCTTTCTACGACTGAGATATCGTACCCTTCTTTCGATAACTGCCTTGCCAGATTAAACCCAACTGCACCTGCGCCTACAATAAGAATCTTCATAAATTATAAATATTCTAAAAGAATTACCTCTTATCCTCAGTACTTGAGGTTTGCCCTGAATCCAGATTTTGGGTAATCGTTTTCGTATTGGATAACTCTGCCGCACATAATTCACTTAATTTCTGGAATTGCGGTTTGAAATTATTGCCTCCCACATTAACATCTTCTGCCTTAAAGCTGTCTATTAGATTTTTCACATTCTCATACTTTCCATGTTCAATCATAATATTAACAATATCTAAACGACCCTGCCAGCATAACTGATTATTCTGAGGCATTTCTTTAATCCAGCTTGCGTACCATTCCAATGCACGGTCAAACTGCTTCGTCTCTTTTAAACACTGAACAAGTTCTACTTTTATCGTATCATCATCAGGGTATCGCTTTATAAGCTCTTCGTAAATGGTAAGTGCTTTTTGCCAATCTTTTAACGCAAACAGAGTTTTTGCTAGCTTAATTTTAGCTTGCGAAACTTTTTCCTGTAGTTCGGGTTGTTGTGAAAATTCTGTAATTTGTCTTTCAATAACAACCTCTGCCCTTTTGTAGTCTCTGTTGGCATAAAAGGTAGTCGCCACAGCATCCATAACCTCAAAACTCATTTTCCTAACGTTAACAAGAGATTCTGCCGCTTGTTCTGCTACACGCTTATCTACATCTTTGAGTGCCTTTATCAGCGATTCTATTGCCTGTTGATTTCCAATTTGTCCCAATGCCGTTACAACAGACTCCCTTACACGCGCACTTGTATCAGAGAGTAATTTAATGAGAGACTCTACGCAAACAGGATTCCCAATTTTCCCCAAACTATCAGCGGCATACCAACGCACACGTTCCTGTTCATCGTTCAGGGCGGCAATTAAAGATTCTACTGCAAGATTATCACGAAGCTTTCCGAGTGCCGCCGCCGCACATTCCCTTATTTTTGGTTCCTTATGCTTTAAATAAACAATCAAAGACTCAGCCCCCCGATTGTCTCCAATCTGTCCAAGAGCTTCTATAATAGAACACACAATAGGCAGATTGTTACTATCGTTGGATGCCGAAATCAAAGGTTCCACCGCTTCGCGTTTCCCCAGTAGACCTAAAGCTTTAGCAGCCTTTTCTCTGATAACTGGACTTTCATCCTCTAATGTGTTAATCAAAGGGCTAACGGCTCTTTCGTCGCCAATTTCTCCCAATGCCTGAACAACCTCGACCCGAACATCTTCCTGCTCATCCAAAATGGCGTTAATCAATACCTCAACTATCGAAGGTTCTTTGATCTTTGCCAATTCTTTTGCAGCAAATATTCTTACTTCAGGATATTCACTCTTGATAGCTTCAATTAACGGCTTAGGGTCTGCTTTATCGGGTTGAATTTCAAGCAGTTTTATTGATTTCTGAGACACTTCAAGTTTTAACTGCTCAATCTTAGACTCCAGATGTTTTGTATTTTCTTCTTGTTTTAATACAATATCTTCCAACCACTGTTCACGCGTTTTTGCCCTGTTCCGAACCCACCATTCTTTCCACCACGCAAAATCGTTGCCATCAGCTTGTTTTGTTATTTTTTCCAAAGACCTCTTAGCAACTTCTCTCAGCCCGCTTTCATTCATTGCAAGTACTTTAATCAACGGCTCAACAGACTCTCTGTCATTTGTATTGCCAAGCGCCTTTGCCAACAATATCTTAACATTCAAAGAACGTTTAGTGTTTAGCATTGCCTCTGACATTTTCCGTACCGAACTCCTTGTTTTTAACAACCCAAGTGTTTCTGCCGCAGCAGTCTGTATCTGGAGAGATTCGCTATCCAGCAAATCAATTAAAATATCAGTTGCACGATCATCCCTGGTAAATCCAAACGCTTTAATAACTGATATCTTGACATCTTCACTCTCTTTTCTGTCCTTTAATATCCCCAACAACGGTTCCTGCGCTTCTTGAAGATTTAGCCCCAACAAGGAAACAGCCGCAGAACTTCGTATCGTCGGATCAATAGAATGCAATTGATCTGTCCACTCTTCCAACTTGCGCCGAGCTTCTATGTCAGTTTTAGGCTCTGCTTTTTCTAGCGTAACCTTTCTGTTAGCAACTGCCGTACATCCCAGTACACAAAACAGGCTTATAAACACAATTAATATTCTATAATTCTTTAACTTAATTTCTTTTAGCATAAATATAATCACCTTAATTAATATCTGGAGAAAAGGTAAGTATTCGGCAAGTATGTTAATGTAGTTAGTATGTAGGGATTCACATGATAGCAAATTTTACTTATCAGGTCAACATAAAAGATAATGCTAATCATGAGTAATCCAGCAATAACATATTTTTACACTCTTGACTTTGGACCCATTATTTAAAATTGCAAATCATAATTTTTGACAAATAAACTAAGCGCTAAGATACTAAACCCTTATATTTACGCTTATACTTCTAATCTTTTTATATATAAATATCCTGTTGAACTGACCGTGTAAAACTGCTATGATTCCAAACCTAAAGGCTGTCTAAAATACAATTTTAAACCATAAAACAATTTTGAGAATATTCTGAAGTGAAGGGCAAACTAATTGTTATTACTGGTATAGATGGCAGTGGTAAAACCGTACAGACGAAGTTACTGTGCGAGCGGCTGCGAAAAGAAGGTTATCCTGTGGTTAACACGGATTTTCCACAGTACGGAAAGACTTTTTTTGCCGATATGGTCACAAAATATCTTAAGGGTGAATTTGGCGGAACAGACTCAGTAAGCCCCTACTTAGCGTCATTACTGTATGCAGGAGACCGCTGGGAGGCAAAAGAACAAATAAATAATTGGCTCACGGAAGGTAAAATCATTGTGTCGAATCGTTACGTTTGCGACAATATGGCACATCAAGGCGGAAAAATCGCTTCTCCCACTGAGAAAGAAATATTTTACAGATGGCTTGATAAATTGGAACATCAAGTCTTTGCAATCCCAAGAGCAGATCTTAATATTTTATTATACGTACCTGCCGAAATAGCTTACAAACTTATTGAAAAAAAGGAACTACGCGGTTATCTTGCAGGCAAGAAAAAGGATATCCACGAGGAAGATATAAATCACATGCAATATGCACAACAAACTTTCAAGGAGATTGCCGAAGGGGAAAAAAAATGGATGACTATTGATTGCACAAAAGGCGGCGTGCTGCTTTCTGAACAAATAATTGCCGAAAAGGTATGGCATGTTGTTCAAAATATATTAAAGTGAGTATTTTTTATAATATTTACTGGATGTTATATCTATGCTAATCAGAAAAAAGATCCTTATTATGGGGGCGGCAGGACGGGATTTTCACAATTTCAATGTCTGCTTTCGCGATGATCCAGAATATGAAGTAATCGCCTTTACCGCGGCTCAAATACCTAATATTGCGGGAAGGCAATATCCTCCTTCATTAGCAGGCAACCTATATCCGCGTGGAATTCCTATCGAATCCGAACAGAAACTGGCATCATTAATAAAATTTCACAAGATTGACGAGGTGGTATTTTCTTATAGCGACGTGTCACATGAATATGTCATGCATAAAGCTAGTGTTGTAAACGCATCAGGCGCGCAGTTTACCCTGCTTGGTACAAGGCAAACCATGTTAAAAAGCAACAAACCTGTTATTGCAGTCTGCGCCGTCAGAACCGGCAGTGGCAAGAGTCCAGCATCACGAAGAGTCTGCAGTATCTTAAAAGAACTGGGGAAAAAGGTTGTTGTTATACGGCATCCCATGCCATACGGCGATCTCACGAAGCAACGCCTGCAGCGATTCGCCACATACGATGATCTTAAAAAACAGAATTGTACCATTGAAGAGTTTGAAGAATACGAACCCCACATAGAGCAACACACGGTTGTTTATGCAGGTGTGGATTCTGAGATAGTTTTAAAAGAAGCCGAAAAGGAAGCAGATGTTATCGTGTGGGATGGGGGTAATAATGACACTCCGTTTTACGTTCCTAATATCTACATTACTATCGTTGACCCGCATCGTCCCGGGCATGAACTCACATATTACCCGGGAGAAACAAATCTTCTAATGGCAGACATTATTATCATCAGTAAAGAAGATACTGCAAAGCCAGAAAATATAAATATTGTTAGAAAAAACATAAAACTATCAAACCCCAAAGCCGTTGTGGTAGACGCAACACTGCCAATAATGGTCGAAAACCCCGGCTCTATTAAAGGTAAACGCGTATTGGTTATTGAAGATGGACCAACATTAACTCACGGCAATATGTCTTTTGGTGCCGGGGTTCTTGCTGCTGAAAAATTTGGTGCAAAGGAGATTATTGATCCAAAACCGTTTGCAACAGGATCAATTGCCGAAATGTTCAGCAAATATACCCATATAGGCAAAGTCTTGCCCGCCATGGGTTATGGATTTTCACAACTTGAAGAATTAAAGGAAACAATACATCGTATTCCATGTGACATTGTAATCGTTGGCACCCCCATTGATTTAAGGAAGGTCATACCAATTAAAAAACCAACTGACCGCGTCAAGTATGAATTACAGGAAACGAGCACCCCTACACTTAAAGAACTCCTTGAAACAAAGTTGAAATAAATGGAATTAAGAATCACAATCATAAATCCATAATATTTTGTTTCTGGCTCATTTATATAAAGTGTTTTTTATAAAAATGTTTTTTTGACAATTAATTTAGGACATCACATTATGGTAAAAGTTAATATTAACAAATCAATTTTAGAACTTATAGAGGGTAATATTACCGAACAGGAAACAGATGCCATTGTCAACGCGGCAAACACAAGTCTACTTGGCGGAGGTGGCGTAGATGGGGCAATTCACAGGGCTGGAGGGATAAAGATACTGGAGGAATGCAAGAAATTAGGAGGATGTCCAACAGGTGAGGCGCGAATCACTACCGGAGGAAACTTGAAGGCAAGATACGTAATTCATACTGTGGGACCTATCTATTCGGGTGGTAAACAGCACGAATCAGAGTTATTGACCAATGCCTATAAAAACAGCCTCAATTTAGCCTCCAAACACAAACTAAAAAGTGTGTCATTCCCATCTATTAGTACAGGTGCCTATGGTTATCCAATTAACGAGGCGTCCATGATTGCCTTAAAAACAGTCATAGACTACTTTAAAACCAATACTGATATTGAACTTGTACGTTTTGTTCTCTTTGGGCTAAAGGCGTATCGGGTTTACGAAAAAACTTTACAGGAACTCACTAAATTATAAGATGAGAATCCATCTAAAAGACAATTCGAATATTGCAGTAATAGGCGGCGGTCCTGCGGGAAGTTTCTTTGCCCATTTCGCCTTACTATATGCAAAACAGCTAGGTATCAAGATTTCAGTAACAATCTTCGAAAAAAGGGATTTTACCAAGAAAGGCGCTAAGGGCTGTAACATGAGTGCCGGGGTACTTTCTGAAACGCTCATAAATAAACTTTCCGAACAGAACATCCGCCTTCCATCAGCCTGCATTCAGCAAGAGATTGACGGTTATTTCCTTCAAGTACATGAATATGGCATACCCTTACATTATCCATATCCTCCACACAAAACAAAGATTGTTACCGTATTCCGTGGCAGCGGACCCAGGTTTGCAAATTACGATATCAGTAAAAGTTTTGACCATTTTCTCTTAGAGCATGCACAGGAATTGGGGGCCGATGTTATTCCCCATACTGTAACAAACATACAGATACCAAAAGATCCGAAAAACCCTGTAAAACTTACCTACGGAGATGAAGTATCAAAGGCAGAATATGCAGCCGATCTTGTTGTGGGGGCGTTTGGGGTCAACTCAGACACCTTGTATGAATTGAACAAATTGGGTTTTGACTATGTTCCCCCCCAAACAGTTCAGACCTGTATCATGGATATTTATCCAACAAGAACGGTAAATAATACACTGTATGGCAAAAACATCTACGTATTCTCACTGGGCTCAAAATTCATAAAATTCGCAGCATTTGTCCCCAAAGGAGATTTTCTGACAATATGCCTTGTTGGCAAAAAAGATATGGATAAGGCGCAATTACATGCGTTTTTAAATCAACCGAAGATACAAGAAATGCTTCCAAAAGACTGGGATGATCCGAAGAAACGATGTGTTTGTTTCCCGAGTATACCGCTTAACCACGCCAAACATCCATATACAAACAGATTGGTTATCATTGGTGATGCCGGGATTTCACGTACTTATAAAAATGGTATAGATTCTGCTTTTACCACAGCGCAGTTAGCTGCAAAAACTGCATTTGAAAGAGGTGTGTCAGAAAACGATTTTGCAGAAGGATATTTTAAACCTGCAAAAAGACTGTTGGGACGTGATAATGTTTACGGCAATATAATTCTCATGGCAAATGATATCATATCGCAACAGAGGAATATCGTATCAAATCATATAAAATATATGTCAGAACATCCTGATAGCTGGGGTACACGGCAGATGAACGAAGTGCTATGGAATACCGTAACAGGAAACGCCACGTACAAAAACATCTTTTTTAAGAGCATCAATCCGAGGCTCTTATTAAGCCTGCTACCTGTTACTTTGTTTTCATTGATAAGAAAGAACGGCTAAAATGAACCTTCCTCTTAAAGACAATTCAAACATCTCAATAATAGGCGGTGGTCCTGCTGGAAGTTTCTTTACCCATTCTGTCCTAAGACTTGCAAAGGAATATGGACGAAAGGTAAATTTAACAATCCTTGATGGAAGAGATTTTATTCAGAAAGGTCCTATTGGCTGTAATATGTGCGCTGGGGTTTTATCTGAAACCCTTATTAATAAAATGGAAAAGGAGGGGATTGTACTTCCAAAAACGCGTGTTCAACAGGAAATTGACGGCTATTATCTTCAAACACAAGACCTCGGTGTTCCACTGCATCATCCAAAAACAGGGCACAAACCAAGAATCATAACCGTCTTTCGAGGCAACGGACCTAGATTCTCAGAGTTAACAACCAACATCAGTTTTGATGATTTCCTGCTAAACCATGTGGCATCACAGGGCGTGAAGGTCATTTCTGCCATTGTAGAGGAAATAGAATTACCAAAAAAACCTCAAGATTTAGTGAACATTGTATACAAGGAAGCGAACATTAGAAAAAAAATGTCCACAGACCTTATAGTGGGGGCATTTGGGCTTAACTCGGCTCTTATAAAGAGAATCGTAGGAAAAGATTTCGGGTATCAAGAACCAAAATCTGTGCGGACTTGTAATGCAGAACTACATCTGGGTCATTCTTTTATTCAGGAGCGATTCAATAAAACAATCTACGTTTTTGCGTTAGGAATTAAACCCATCAAATTTGCCGCCTTTACACCAAAAGGGGAATATGTCACAGTCTCACTTATCGGAAAAGAAGACATAACAAAGGCTAATCTGATAGAATTCATGAACCATCCCAAAGTACGTAAACTTTTACCACCGGGATGGTCACTGCCCAGAGACCTCTGTATATGTTTTCCTAAAATACCAGTTTCTCACGCCACACATCCTTATACTAACAGATTCGTAATCATAGGAGATGCAAGCATCTCGCGTACATATAAAAACGGCATCGAATCTGCCTTCGATACCGCGCATCTAGCGGCACGCACTATCTTTGAGCAAGGTGCTTCCGAAGAGGATTTTAAAAAGGGCTATTACAAACCCGCTTTGAAACTTCTGGCGCAAGACAACATTTTTGGCAATCTAATGTTCAGGATACACGATTTCACTACCTCCAGAAAACAATTAACAAATGTGCAAATTGATCTCCTTTTAAAACACAGCAGTGCCTGGGAGTCTATCCAAATCAACGATATCCTGTGGAATATGGTTACTGGAAATGCTACTTACAAAGAGATTTTTTCAAAGGTTGCAAGCGTACGCTTGCAAGTTATCATGTTCCCGCATATTTTTTCCGCCTTTGTAAAACAAGGATATGATTATTTTAGAAGCCGCACAAACGTAGAACATAAAAAGAGGTTAACAGAACTAGGACTGGGGCCCATTGAGAATGGTCAAACAGTCGTTATTATTGGAGGAGGACCCGCAGGCGCCAGTTGCGCAATAACCCTGAAGAATCTCGCCAAGAAAAGAAATATGAACCTTGATGTTATCATTTATGAATTTAAAGACTTTGAAGGCGGCATCGAACACAACGAATGTGCAGGCGTCCTATCACAACCAATTGAACGTATTCTTGAAGATAAACTCGGCATTCCTTTTCCCTGGCATCTCGTAAAAAGGGAAGTACCCGGCTATCACCTCCATACCGATGGTCATGTCATCAAGCTTGATGGAGAAGGAGAAATTTCATACGCACTACGCAGGGTACAGTTTGACGCCTATCTTTTGCAAAAGGCAAGAGAGGCAGGTGCGACTATCATCCGAAGCAGGGCTACTGATGTAGAAATTGACAGAAATAAAGTAACGGTATACAGCGAAACCAAACACGTTCGTGCTGATGTCGTTGTAGGCGCATTCGGGCTAGAAGAAGGCACAAACAGGATATTCGAAAGCGAAACTCCTTATAAGTCGCCAAAGTTTTTATTAACCATATTGACCAAGTTTCACCCAAAGGGGAAACACCACGATATCGAGGATACCGATGGGTACATTCATGCCTTTTTACCTTCACTCAAGGAAATAGAATTTGGGGCAATTACCCCCAAAGCAGACCATTACACCATTAATATCGCCGGCGCAAAGATTTCCTCAAGGTCTATGGATGAATTTTTGCAATTACCAGAAGTCCTTGGAGCGCTTCCAAATAATTTCAAAGAATCCCTGAGCCACCTCGATTACCATCGTGGTTGTTTTCCCATAAAACCCGCAAAACACATTTTTGGGGATAGATATGTTACTATTGGCGATGCGGCAGGCTTAATCCGCCCCTTTAAAGGCAAAGGCGTTAATGCAGCCTGCTTGATGGGAATTAAAGCGGCGGAAACAATAATGAATGTTGGTATATCCAGAGAGGCATTTCAAAGTTATATAGACAGCTTTGATGATGTAACAAAAGACCTTCCGTATGCAAGGGTGATAAGGAAATTTGTCGTTTGGGGCGCTTATTATGGTTTCTTGCCTTCCCTTATCTCGATCGCAAAGGAGAATCCAACACTTAAAAAAGCGTTATTCGATAGCGTATCTGGCAAGAAGATGTATCGTGAGATACTATTAGACACTATTAGTATAAAACTCCTAATCAAAATAACTGCAACAATTATTCAGTCGTTGGTAAGACGCATTATAAATAAGCCTCGCTTATAGCAATCTAAAATTCAGGGGGAAACACTGTTTAGCTGATACTTCTTGACTGAAAAACACATTTAAGTCAACAAGTTACGAAATAAGTGTAACCGTACTAAGGCGTAGCATTGATTTGGGCTGTGGTTGTATAAACATAATCATTAGTAACAACTGCGTTACCATCTGCCGCACACCCGGCAGCGTAAAATGTTATTGGATCATTAGCGTTACTAGGAGGAGTCCATTTGAATTTCCAACTCTTTTTCCTTGTGCCATCAAATGTCTGCTCTATATATTTTCCATTATCCGCACTCTGAAGACCTCTCAGGTCGTTTGGAGGAATAAGCTGAGTAGTAGTTCCTATTTTTTTAAAGGTTCCCACTTTGTTACCCTTAGCATCTACCGCCGTCATCTCAAATCCATGCATTTTCTTGTTGGAGTTACTAAAAGCAACCTTTATTTTAACAACCTCACCTGCCGTGTAATTAGTTGGCGCTTTAATTGAAAAGTTTGCACTTCCCGAATTTACGGCATAAGAGTTATGGCAACCAACATCACTACAGGTACCAGCGTCATCTGGAGCGCCTGTACGATAAGCTGGTGGACCTGCCGACCATGCAAGTAATGTATTACTAAGAAAACCAAATATTACAATATTTAATATAAAATAAGGCAAAGACTTGTTCAACAATTTCATCAAACTACTCCTTATATTAATTAACGGATATAATTATTACGGCTTGTTTAGCGTAATTTCTAAAGGCACAACGTTGGTCTGTGTCATTATATAGGTTTGGCTATAGGTTTCATAGCCTGTTTTTGACACGGTTAGGGTGTATTTGCCAGCTTTTACTTTTTGAAGAACAAATTCGCCATTTATATCAGTAGTTGCACTATACTTAATTTTGTCTTTTTTATTCTTCTTTTTACTGAGACTGACCGTGGCTCCATATACCGGATCGCTTGTATCGGCATCCGTTACAGTACCTGCTAGATCGAGGTCTTCTGTGCTGATAAAGACCCTCCCTACTGTAATTCCGTTATGACAACCATCGGCATTACAACCGCCTTGCGGTGCAGCAGTAGGCATAAATACCTCACGACCTGCATACGTTGCAGATACGTTGAAAGGAGCACTCATGTTTCGACTGGTATAAAAATTTCCTTGCTGATCGGATTTCAAAGTTGCATTATCGCCGTCCACATCTTCTATCTTAATTTTTGCACTAACTCTTGGCGCTGTACCGTAAGGATCGGTGTAAATTGTCCCTGCGATATAAAATTTATTCTCTCCGCTTATATGACAACCACTGGTTAAACAATTTTTACCAGCATTGTGAGTTTCGCCATCATCATCGCCTTCCTCATCGTTTCCGTTTTCGTATTTTTCGCTACCATTGCTATCATCATTGATTCTCTTGGCAAAACAATCATTACTATTAATCTTTTCTTCATTAGCTAAAGCTACATGTATGCCACCCATCAGAAAAGAACTTACAACTAAAAAACAAGGTAAGTATTTCAAAACTGCTTTGATAGATAAAATCCTTATTATACTGCACTCCGATAAAAGGTCACTATTGCATTTCGGCAATCTGTAAAAATTTAATACTAAATTTCTTTTTTCAAATATATATCATACGAATTAAGTTTGACAACTATTTCACGTGGTTCTTGTGAAAAACAATTCAGTTCTCTTAGGCAATACCTCAATGTTATGCTTTAGTTAGACAGGATTTTAGCGGAAAATATATATTTTTATTCCAGGTTTGAATGTCTCTTGTGCATATCCCCCTCGGAACTCTTCAACCTCGTTACAAGTGACAAAATAACTCCATCCAAATACACCAGACACGCCTGTTCAAAGAGTGTGCTGCGGAATTGTATAGACCCGCTATCTTTATGGTTGGTGCTCACTTCCTGCACAGGCAATTCAATAACAATATCCGCCTGCCCTGCAAGTGGAGAATTTTTATGTGAAGTTACAGCAACCACAGCAGCCTGTGCCTTTTTGGCTAACCCGGCAACATAACGAGTAATATGTGTGCTGCCAGAACTGCTGCAAGCTACCAGCAGATCTCCGCTTTCAATATTTGGGGTTGTGGCATCTCCTACACAATAAGCATTTAAACCTATGTGTGTAAGCCTCATTGCAAAGGTACGGGACACCAGACCTGATCGCCCCTGTCCTGTCACAAATACGTTTTTTGCAGCAAGAATAGACGAAATAAACTCCCCATACGCATTCTCATCAATCTTTTCGAGTACAGCGTGGATTTCATCTAATATAATCTGCGTAGTTGCCTTAATACCTATAGCATTGCTTCCGCACTTCAATTTATTTTCCTTCAAAGAATTTGTTAAGTGAAATTCTCAAACTACAAAATTTTATCATGTCATATCACATATTTCAAGCAGACAAATCCTCTAAACGTCAATATCTCTCACATTTATTTTTGTTGCTCTATACTACAAGCTGTGTTAAAATTCCTCAAGTTTGATTATTGTAAACGTATAAATTATTATTCTTTACACTTTAAAAGGAGCCTTTAAATGGGAATCCTGTTAAGTAAGCTCATCGGCCTTTATGAAATCGCGCTGCTCATTAGAATTGTGCTTTCATGGGTACCTCATAATCCTTATAATAAAGCCATACAATTTCTATATAAAATTACAGACCCCGTACTTAATCCTGTACGAAAATTAATTCCACCGTTCAAAGGTATAGACTTCTCTCCTGTGATTGTATTTATTGGTTTGGGCATTGTCAAACGAATCGTGAGCGGAATGTTTTGATCACATCCTTTCGGTTACTATTTTTTGTTCCTGAATAATTCTACAGCTTGTGCTTTTATCCAGTATCTTATACCAATTATATTTGAATTTTCCAATGAATCATACAACTAATACATCCATCAAAAAACTTGTTATAATGGATGTAGACGGTGTGCTGTTCAAAGGACAATTTCTCATACATGTGGCGCGATACAGAGGCGCATTGGTATGTATCCGAACAGCCTTGCTATGTTTTCTTTTTAATATAAGTAGAATATCTATACATGATTTGATAACACGTGTATATGCATGTTTTAAAGGCATCACACTCGAACAAGCGCAGACAATCTATAAGAATATTACCATAATAAAGCATGCAAGGGAAACAATTGAGACTTTGCGCAAGCATGGTTATAAGGTAGTCCTAATCAGTAGTGGAGTACCTGATTTGTTTGTAAAAGACCTTGCGGCCAGGTTATCAGCGAATGCTGGATACGGCATAGAGGTTGGCATAAGTGACCACCAGTTAACCGGCGAGGTGTTTGGACGTCTTTTTAAATCTGACGGGAAAAAACACCTTATCGAGGAGTTGTTGAACGAACACAACCTTACATGGCATAACACTATTGTTCTGGTAGATGACCGCAACAATCTGGACATCATGCACAAGGCTGGTATTAATATCGGTGTCAATGCTCATTATGCCGTGCGAAAGCGGGCAGATTACTTAGTTGACAACGGAAATTTGGCAGAAGTTCTGAATATTCTCGACATAGCAGATGCCGATACCTATAAAACGCTATTTGCTGGTATGCGTAAACAATTCGCACATTCATGGTATCAGGAAATCCGTAGAAAATTTTTACATATACTCATAGCATGCGTACCCATCTTTTCAAGCTTGGTTTACTATTCAACGCAATTGGTACTTTTCGCATTGTTAGTCGTTTATATGATTTCTGAATGCCTTAGAATAAATGGATATTCATTCCCAATGTTGGGAAGTATGACAAGGTCAAGCATCCGCAAACCAGAGGAACGAGGTATTGCATACGGACCAGTAACTCTGGTTTTAGGAGCAAGCCTTTCCATATTATTGTTTCCTGAAATAATCGCAATCACTGTAATCTGGATTGTAGCGTTTGCCGACACGGCCGCTACAATAATTGGAAGGAACATTGGTAATCATCGCATTCCGTACAACAAAAGTAAGAGCATCGAAGGCTCGATGGCTGCCTTAATCGTGGCATTTCTCTGCGGAATCATTTATTTACCTCTTTTTCCATCTTTACTAGCGGCATTCTTTTCCAGTTTTGTCGAGTCATTACCATTAAGATCATTGGATAATTTACTCATGCCTGTCTCTACGGGAATTATATTACTGGCTTTTGGGTATTCGTAAATCTTTAAAAGGCAATTTTATTTATGCGTATAATGGGAATAGATTATGGTGAAAAGCGGATAGGTATTGCAATAAGCGACCCGCTCGGAATTACAGCGCAGGGTTTACCAACCATAGAACGCACAAATATTCAAGATGACATACAAAAAATACTAAATATTGTACATGAAAAAGAGGCTAAAGAAATTGTTGTTGGCTTGCCCAAACATATGAATAATACGCTTGGAGAAAAGGCGCAAGCAGTCATAAAGTTTGTTGACTTATTAAAAAAACATATTAATATTCCTATAAATACTATTGATGAAAGATTTAGCACGGTTAGGGCAAATAGAGCCATGCTGGAAGGCGACCTTTCCAGAAAGAAAAGAAAAGTCCGAGTTGACATGATTGCAGCCCAGTTAATATTGCAGGACTACTTAGAGAGGAGTAAAAATACGCAGTAAATTTCCATCAAAGATTTCCATGATACAGACAGATAACATGTTAAATAAAAAACCTGAACTTGTTGCACCTGCTGGTGATATTGAAAAACTTAAGACGGCGATTGAATACGGCGCCGATGCTGTCTATGTAGGCGGAGAAGGTTTTAATCTGCGCATGGGCGCAACTAATCTGACCTTGCAGGAAATCGCAGAAGCAACCTCATGGGTTCACGAACGAGGCAAGAAAATTTACATTACATTAAATATCTTTGCGCGTAATTACCATGTCAACGGCATACGTTCTTATTTAAAAAAACTTGCAGAAATTCCAGTAAACGCTGTAATTGTTTCGGATCCCGGCATTTTATTAACGGTTAAAGAAATTGCACCAAATGTTCCAATTCATCTCAGCACTCAGGCAAACACTACTAATATAAAATCCGTTGAATTCTGGCATAAACAAGGTATAAAGAGGACAGTACTTGCCAGAGAATTAACCCTTGGAGAAATCAAAGAGATTACGAACAATTCCGAGATAGAAACTGAGGTATTTGTGCATGGCGCTATGTGCATGTCGTATTCTGGACGTTGCCTCCTGAGTGGTTTTATGGCAAATAGACATGCAAACCTGGGAGACTGCTCACACTCATGCCGATGGCAATACGTTCTTAAGGAAGAAAAACGACCTGACGAAACATATCCTATCGTGGAAGACGAAAGCGGTACATTTATTTTGAG
>JAHFOX010000026.1 GCA_023261445.1 Planctomycetota bacterium | reverse complement strand
AAAAGCAGCATTTCAAAGTATTGATGCAGTAAAAAGCTTTATTAAGGAGCTATGGTCTAAAACAAGACAAAGCTCTTAAGCGGGTTCAAGTTTGCAACTTGAACCCAACAATTTGATTCATCCGTAGGTTTGAATTTTTTGGCGTTATTAGCTGACAAACTATGGGGTTCAGGTTACAAACCTGAACCCGCTGTGGGGTAAACCCGCCGTGAATTTTATTGAAGAATAGTATTATGCCATCTGTAAGAATTTCAAAAGAATTTACGTCAGGAATTTATTATCTTACTTTCACCGTCAAGAACTGGTACTATCTTTTTGACAGGCACAACCGCTTTGAAATTCTTGCTGACTCATTAAAATACTGTCAAAAACACAAAGGACTTAAGTTATATGCGTATGTCTTTATGCTCAACCATATTCATTTGATTGCATCGTCGCCTGATATGATAGCCTTTGTCAGGGATTTTAAAAAATTCACGTCAAAAGAGATACAAAAGAATATCATTGCTACAGAACCAAATGTTTTAAAACTTTTCGAGATGGAAAATGGCAGATTTGAATTCTGGGAGAAGACTAATATGCCAAAGATGATTAAGGGCGAGCATTATTTAATCCAGAAAACAAATTATATTCATGCAAATCCGGTGCGGAAACAATATGTAAAAAATCCCGAAGATTGGGTGTGGTCGTCTGCGAATACGGAGGGTAGAATTAACGTTGATTCAGTTGTATAAAATATTCAGGTTCAAGTTACAAACTTGAACCCGCCGTGACGGTTCAACATGAAATCTTTGAATCACCGCAATGGGGCACGAATCACCGTATCCCTTACAATTGGAGGTAGCGCATGCCAGAACTAAGATTGAATCCGATAACACGTGAATGGGTGATTATTGCCAAAGAAAAAGGCAAGAAACCGGAGGATTTTACCATTGTAAAGGAACAGGAACGACATCCTGAGTTCCTTAAAACATGTCCCTTCTGTCCGGGAAATGAGGCAGTAACGCCAAAAGAAACATGCAGGATTTCTGATGAAAAGGGATGGAAGATACGAGTCGTGCCGAATAAATTTGCAGTGCTTTCAAGAGAAGGTGAAAAGGTACGGACACAGGCGGGGTTACATAAAAATATTAACGGGGTAGGCACACATGAGGTCGTTATAGAGACTCCTATCCATAATCTTACAACAGCAACCATGCCTCTTGATCAATTAAAAGAGGTTATACAGACATATAAAGACCGCTTTCTTGAGATATACAGAGACCAGAGGGTTGATCACGTTATCTTATTCAAAAATAGTGGACCAGCGTCCGGCACTACCATTGAACATACTCATTCCCAGATAGTCGGTATTCCCGTAACACCCCTGCATATAAGGAACAGAATTGAAAATGCCATGAGGTTCTTCGATGATACAGGGGAGTGTTTAATGTGCAGGATAATCAAGGACGAGCTTAATGAGGGAACACGGATTTCAATGGATACAAAGCATTTTATAGCATTTGTTCCATACGCAGCATTATCACCATTTCATATATGGATATTTCCCAAAAGACACTCAGGTTTCTTTGCTGATATGCAATCAGAAGAGATATGGGACCTTGCATCAAACCTTAAATCAATCATGGCAAGACTCTATCATGGGCTGAATAATCCCGATTTCAATTATATTGTGATGTCTGGAAATCCAGGTGATGTGAATTCTGGATTTATCCACTGGTATCTCAGCATCGTACCGAGGGTGGCTATGGCATCAGGCTTCGAACTTGGCTCAGGCATGTATATCAATCCACTGATACCTGAGAGCGCAGCAGAATATTTGAGAAATGTAAAAATATCTGAATATATCAGATGAAAAATTTCTCAAACAAAAAACCCCAATATCCTTTTAACGATATTGGGGTTTTTCAGGTTGTAATTATAACGATAATTTAAGTGACTACTCCATATTTTTAAACACCATATCTATGCGATTGATTATCTCTAAATATAAGAGTGTGTCTTTTTAATAAATTTATAATTTAACAACTTTTGTGGCTTTGTAGCCCTTTTGGTCCTTCATGACTTCGAACTCGACCTTATCTCCTTCGGCAAGGGTTCTAAACCCCTCACCCTGGATCGAAGTTTGATGTACAAAAACATCGTCTCCGTTATCCTGAGAAATAAAACCAAATCCCTTCTTGTCGTTGAACCACTTTACTGTTCCATTTGCCATTCTTAAATCACCCCCTCTCACTGCAAAAATTAAATATAAATAAAAAAAGGCTGCAAGGTTGTAACCTTGTAGCCTTCATATAACGCGAATATATATAATACGACTTTACAATACAACCGAACGATACAAACAGATGATATCAGACATCAAGTATTAAAGCAAGGGAAAATAATAAAATATCGAAATTTATTATTTTGTAAGTCCATCGCGTGTTTTTAAATTAGGTTTTGTTTTGCATCGCAAAACAAAACGACTTTGCCTTTTTCTGTCATTTTTTTCATGGATTCCCATTCCCCACTTTCGTGAGGACAAGGTTACCTCTATAGAAACAGGGGTGGGAATGACAAAAAGAGTATTTTGAAATTTCTGAACATGGACTTAGAGTTTTTTGCCAAACTCTATTTGTTGGGTGTTGTTCCTAAATCCAGATTACAAGACTACTGATTATGGCAAAATGTACATTCTATACCAAAAGGTTTTGGATGCGGTGGTTCTCCGGCCCCGCCTAACGGGTGGCAGCCCGATTGTACGCAATTTCCAACAAATGGCGGATGCGGTGAATCGTCAGCCGAAGGGTGTGCAGGATTGGGATGACACACCGTGCACGAAACGGTTGATATAGGAAAATGGCAATTCAAGCAGTGGCGATTTCTCGTTCCTTCACCGCCCCATGATATATTATGACTTAAAGGCGTTGTGCTGGTATGACACCGTTCGCAATAATCCTCCTGATGGCATACGCTGCATTTCTTCCGTTCCCACGATGCGACAAATCCGTGCGTCTTCCTGCGCCATGCATTATTGTGATTTCTTGGTTTTTGCTCCTGATGACAATTAACGCACCAATTCAGGTCATTATGGCATCGCTTGCAATAGTCCTGATTGTAATAGAATTCGTTCCCATGTTTTTGAATCCATCGCGCGTCTTCATGCTTAACCCAGCGATCTTCGTGATATAACGGCATACGATTCTTTTTAATATGCTTATGACAGACATCGCATGCAATACCCTCCTCGCCCCTTTCTTTATGGCAAGGAATGCAGTTGCCAAACATATTTGGAATGAGGTCTAAGGTAATTGCATTACTCTTTTCAATGCCATTGTGACATTTATTGCACTCTATATTCTTTTCGAGGTGTGACTTGTGCGTAAATTTTAAATCACGATATTTTTTGGGAATATTGTGTTTGATTTTTATCTTTGTCCCTGGTTTTGTGTGGCATAACAAACAGGAATTGAGATTGCTGGTATCATAATTTTTCATGTGGCAGACAAGGCATTTCGCCATCTTGGGCCATTTAGGCTCTAAATCCTCTTTGTATGCATGGCAGAGATTGCAGTCCTTTAAACCCCTTTCAATATGTTTGGCGTGGCTATAGTGAATTTCAGACTCTTTGCAGCCACCTAACATCGCAAGAAAAACAAAAGTTATGAATGGAATTAAGTAATAGAATTTCTTCATATTAGAAATTTGCGCTGTAAGAAAGTAGTAATTGGTTATAGGTTTCTGGGTCTGTGTCACTTATCTCGGTTGACCATCGCATGCTTACATCCGACTGCTTTGTTAATAAATATTTAATCCTTAGATAATACGTTCGGACATTGATCTTTTGCTCTATGTCTCTGGTATATTCGCTATCCAAAATAGATTCCAAACCGTTGCTTCCGTCGAAATTATATTTATATAGTGAGTAGTTTGTGCCAGCGCCAATATCGAACTTGCCAATTTTTTTATCATAATCAACGCCTACATCTGTGCTTTGGTCTATTCCATCGGCGTCCCAATATTCTAATGTAAATGAGGCTTTAGACTCATTTAAGAAAACGTTATTTACCAGAAATGAGAAAAAAGCCCTGTTATAATCGGTGTTGAAGGTGTTTTCGTTGTCTTCATCAAGCACATTCCTGTAATCCATACCGCTTGATATTCCAAATTTTTCGCCTAAACCCTTATAGCCTGTAAGACTGATGAGATCAAAAGGTTCAAAGGTGCCGAGTATTTGATAAAATGGTGAAATATTGTTGCTCTGCTCGGCGATTGAATTAAGAAATCTGAAATAAGATAACTGCACACTGGCATCCCAGTCAATTTTGTCCCATGATAATTTGACGAGAAAATCTTTGGGCAGGGTGTTTAAAATGGTGTATTTACCGTAGAAATTTAAATCGTCGTAAATTCTTTGCCACAGATTGAAGCCAACCTCATCGTCTATATAATTATCGTCTATAATGCGAACATAGTCCAGATTTGTGCGTGTGTCCATAAATGGACGTGCAGCCACTCCGCTTCCTGCCACTGTATCAAAATAAGTTTCGCTATATTGCGAAGTCCGCATACCGCCGAAGACGTAAGTCTCAACAGGACCTATTTGTTGTTCATACGTTGCGCCATCGAATAGAATGGTTTCAACGGAATATTGATATTGCCGTCCAATGCGAATATTGGACTTATCAATAACTGGATTCTTAACGTCCGCATACAAATAATAAAGACGACCATTGACACTGCTGTCATAAGTGTCAAGAATATCTCTAAAAGCCCCGTCTTTCGGCTCATGTCCATCGAGGTCTTCGGATAGTCTTCCGGAACCGGCGATGGATACTTTATTATCAAAAAAATCTTTTGTTTTAAAACGGAGGTACTCATACATGTCGTGATCATCTTCATCTTCAGCCCAACGGCCTTCATATTGAGCCCTGAAATTACCAGAAACAAAATTGTTGTAGGTAAAGCCGCTTGATTCCGTTAAACCGGTTATCGTATTGCTGTTATTTTCCGTTTGCGCAAAAAGGATGGAAGAAAATAATATGGCAAACAAGGAAGGAATCGCCAGTATTTTTGATATAGATAGGTTGCTTTGCATAGTTATAGCAATAACTTAGCCTTCTTACCTAAATTTTAAATCCCAAATGGAATGGAAAATTAACTGCGATTCATTGTACAGTTGCAACGGATGCGGCATTTATTTCCATTGTTGTTGTATAAACGTGGTCGCCCGTAGGATTGCCATTGCCGTTTGCATCATTTCCAGCTGCGTAAAAGGTTATTTTGCCGCTAACATTACTAGGTGCTGTCCATTTAATCTTCCATTTTTTCTTTTTGTTGCCGGTGGCTGTGTGTTCTATATATTTACCTGCATCCTCTTCTTTAAGCCCCTGGGAACCTCCTACAGGAATAACCTGAGTAGTATTTCCTATAGCTTTGAACTTTCCAATCCTGTTATCATTGGTATCAAGCGCCGTCATTTCAAAACCATGCAACGTTCCAGTATCGTTTTTAAATGAGACCTTCAATTTAATAGTCTCGCCTGGAGAATAGGTGGCAGGTCCTGTGATTGTAAACTCGGCGTTTCCTGAATCAAGACTGAACGAATTATGACAACCTTGTGCATTGCAAGTGCCATCATCTTCCGGTGCCCCCGTCCTGTAAGCTGGGGGACCGCCAGACCATGCATATAGATTAAAAATGACTAAACTATTTAAGGCTACAACAGATAACAAAAAACAAAATGTAGTTTTACTGACAATCTTCATATACATTACTCCTTTCTTTTGACATGGCAAATAGTTATTAACCTTCGGTAAAACCACTAAGAATGATGTTGATTTTTAACAAAATCTATTTGGTGTGTTTAAATCCCAAGCTGGTTTAAGTAACAGTAATACAAGACTATGGTATTTTTTTTCAATTTTTTGTATAATAGTGAAAATTCCTAATAATATCAACATGGAAATAAAATCAATTGAAGCTTGGTAAATTTGAGATATATCCTGTTACAGATGGTTACCTTTATCTGGATGGGGGGGCGGTATTTGGAATTGTGCCCCGTGTTTTGTGGGAAAAGATATTTCCGCATGACGAAAAGAACAGAATATCCCTATCTCTTCACTGCCCATTGGTAGTAACAAAAAAATATAATATTCTTATTGATACAGGTATCGGAACAAAACATAAAGAAAAATTTTGCCAGATTTACGGTATTGATAAAAAATCAAATCTTATTGAATCACTATATCGTTTTGGTTATCAACCAAAAAATATAGATATTGTTATTAACACTCATCTTCACTTTGACCATGCCGGTGGAAATACAACCTATAATGAAAAGGGGGAGATTGTCCCAGCATTTCCAAAGGCAAGATATTTTATTCAAAAGGGAGAGATGGAAGTTGCCTTAAACCCCAATGAAAGAACTAAAGCAAGTTACATAACTGAGGATTTTTTGCCTATTGGAGGCACCAAGTCTCTTTGCCTCGTAAACGATGAAATTATAGAAGTCTGTAAAGGTGTTTCCCTTATTAAAATAAGCGGGCACACCCGTAATCATCAATGTGTAAAAATAGAGTCTGAAGGTCAAGTCGCCTTTTTTCTCGCCGACCTGGTGCCCACAGTTGCCCATCTGCACTATCCTTATATTGCCGGGTATGATTTGTTTCCGCTTGAAACCCTGGAAAACAAAAAGAAGATTTTGAAACAGGCATTTGAAGAACACTGGCTCCTTATTTTTCAGCATGATCCTAAAGTTAGAATGGGTTATCTTAAAAAAGTTGATGGGCGATTTGAGATAGAAGAATTAAAAGTATATTAACGATCTTTATCAACGATTCAACCTTGTGCTTACAAAAGTAGATAGTTAGACACAGAAAAAAACAAAAAGATAAAGCGGTAAATTCGAAATCGTAAAGACAAAACACTAAAACATATTGCGTTCCCTAATAAAAATGCTATATTATCGGAAAAATCGGAAAATTACGATAGTTACTCGTAAAGTTTTAAAATGAACGCATATCTTGTTTTCTACTGGCAAGCCACTTATTTAAAGCGCTTTTATGGAGGAAACGTGTAATGATGAGAAAAATTAGCACGAAATTAATGATTGCACTATCGTTTTTTGTTCTAGGTTATGTTTATAATACTCAGGCGTTTGCATCACCACAACTTGGAATGAATTCATCACCTGAAGAATTCCCAAAAGCTATGGAGAACGCAAGTGATCTGGGTATCGGTATTGTACGAATACCTCTGGACTGGCAGGAGGTGGAAACGAGTCCGGATGTATTTGACTGGGTGGAGACGGATGATTTTGTGGAAACCGCTCAGACGGAGGGGGTTGAAATACTTTTTAACCTCCGTTGTATTTCTTCATGGGGCACAAATATACAAACACATGGAACACCTGATACGGGTTATCATAGCGGAGCGCCGCCAACAAACATGTCAGATTGGGCAGATTTTGTTTCTCAACTAGCAACCAGATATAAAGGCAAAGGCGTTCGCTATGAGATAGAAAACGAAGTTAACGCACCAGCTTTTTGGTCGGGAACGGTTGATGATTATGTTTCTCTTTTGCAAACCAGCTATCAGGCAATTAAATCTGTAGACCCTCAGGCTGCAGTGCTTTGTGCCGCAATGTCCTGCGGAGTTACGCTGAACCTTCAGGAAAGCGAACAATCAGAATTTACTTCTTTGCTTAATGAATGGCAAAGCGCTATTTTAGCCACAAAGGCATTTGACGCTGTCGCTGTTCACAATTACTATTTTCCCAGTGAAATTACAGCAAATGGGGTAACGTACACCACTTATTTACAGAATATAATAAATTTAATGCAGCAAGCCGGGGTAAGCGATAAGCAAATATGGGTTACAGAATCGGGTTATATAGCCCAAACTACAAGGACCGATGGGCGAGTGGATGAAAGCTCTACTTCCCAACAAGCTACATGGCTATCAGAATCCTACCAGCAGGCTTATGCCCTGGGTGTGGACAGGAGTTTCTGGCTCATAGTTGATGACCGCAGTGAACCATATTTTGGTTCGATGGGGCTGGCTGATAAAAGGGGAAATCATCGTCCTGCATGGAGCACAATGCAAGGTTTTTCAAGGAGGGGGACTAATCAACCAACAGCCGCCAGCACTACAAAAAATTTTAAAGACAACGGTGACGGCACAATTACTGATGAACAGACAGGACTTATGTGGCTTAAAGATGGAAATGCCTTTGGAAGAAAAAGTTGGAAGGAGTCAATTGATGTAGTTGATGATTTTAACGCCCACCCCAGAGATTATAAGCCTCAAGGTTATACTGCAAAATATAAAGATTGGAGGCTTCCTGATATAAACGAGCTTGAAGGACTTGTTAATGCACAGTATCTGGATACATCTGCATGGTTGAATCAGAGTGGTTTTGTTAACATGCAACCCGCCGACTACTGGTCTTCGACTGACTACAGATATGATTGTACTTACGCATGGTATGTTGTTATGGAAAATGGCACGTTACCAGCCGCAGGAAATAAAGAACACAGCCGTTATGTGTGGGCTGTACGTTATGCGGATTAATTTTATACGCATTAAAAACAATGTAAGGAGTAAATATGTTTTATCTCTTGAGCATTGCGGGAAGTTTCGATAACTCTGTCGGAAAGCTTTTAATGGCAGCCGTCCTGGGTGGAATTATTGGATGGGAAAGAGAACGGCGGGGGAGACCTGCAGGGTTGCGTACGCATATTCTTGTGTGTGTCGGCGTGACATTGATGATGTTGGTTTCTGAGCATATCTTTGAAAAATACAAAACCTTCGCTGCTGATTCTATAATAAGGGTTGACCCTGCAAGGATTGCTGCTCAGGTAGTAACGGGTATCGGCTTTCTGGGCGCAGGCACGATTATGAGATTTAGAGCAACCGTAAGAGGTTTGACAACTGCCGCATCATTATGGGTCGTTGCTGGTATCGGTTTAGCTGTAGGAAGCAGTTGTTATGCACCAGCTATAATCACAACCGCATTGGCAATTTTTGCATTGTTGTTACTCCCTCTTTTTGAGCGAAATATCAAACGCGATAAGTATAAAACGCTTAAGTTGTGTGTTTCTGGCTCTGAACCCAATTTTACCAACATTGCCGAAATCTTAAAGAATAATTCCATGGAATTGCAGCATTACGATTTTGAGAAAGATGTTATTAAAAATGAAGTGGTGTACAGCGTCAACGTGCGGTTCAAAGATGAGTCGTTGATAGCAAAAGTTTCAGATGAAGTCGCAAAAACAATCAAGGAGATCAGAAGGTTAGGTTGGGAATAACGGTTTTTTGATTATCATCAACACTGGTATCAGACGCTAAATTAGGTTAGGTTTTACCTTGTAAAATCAAATGACTTTAAGAATACAAATCATGAATCAGTCATTGAAGCGAAATTTAAAGATGTTTTTAATTCTTGCAGTGTCATTTTACTTGTGCATAAATGTCTATGCGGGGGAAGAAATAAAACGTGAGCGGCCTGGCAAGCTTTTTAGTCCCTCAAAAATACCATTACTTGAAGATCCTGCGCGTGACAAATGGCAAAAGCCAGAAGAAATATTAAATGTCCTGGATATTAAAAAAGGACAATTTGTTGCAGATATTGGCGCAGGTTCAGGATATCTTACAGTAAAACTATCAGAACGTGTTGGAGCTGCTGGAAGAGTCTATGCCACAGATATTCAACAGGAAATGTTGGATTACATCAACAAAAGATTGAACAATAAGGAAGTAAACAATATTACCCTTGTTCTGAGTAACATGGATGACCCCAAACTCCCTGCCGGAAGTTTGGATACTGCTATCCTATTAAGCACATACCATGAAATAGCTCGTCCTGTGGATTTTATTAAAAAAGTTAAATTAGCTTTGAAACCTCAGGGGAAACTGGCTGTTTTGGAATTCAGCGATGACAGCCCCATAGGACCTCCATTACAGGTTCGTCTTCCGGAGGATCTGGTTATAAATGAATTAAAACAGGCTGGATTTTCGTTATTACAAAGGCATACATTCCTGCTTCCATACCAGTACTTCTTAATCTTTGCCCCCTCCCGCTGATGCATAATGTTACATTAGAATGATGCCTTACCACAAGGATTAAAAGGGCTTTCTGGAATAAGTTAAGTTTTTAAGGAGAGGAGAACACAATGAAATTATTAAATCAAAAAATTGTATTATTTTATATAACCTGTCTTAGTGTCGCATTCCTGAGTGCCTGTGCACAAACCCCTACTTGTGAGGAAGGAATAAAAATCATCATAACTCCTCACAAATTGAGTGTCTGCTCAGGTTCTGAAGACAAAATATTTGTTAAGTTATTAGACAAACAGGGAGGTCCCCTCTTCGGCATGAAAATAAGCGCTACAAGCACTTCTCCAACCGTTGCAACTATTACGTCTGAGGCAGTAAGTGATGCCGCTGGCAAGGCAGCATTCACAATAAAGGGTATTTCTCCGGGCACTACCAACATCATTCTTTCTGTTGCTGGGCAAAAGGCCACAATGGAAGTTATTTTCATAGAGCATTAATTAGACTCTCAGCAACTTCTCTTTCTGTTGCAAAACCACAAAGTAAATTAAAATTGAAATGCTCCATTTAGTACTTTTGTGGCATAAGCTTTTATTCAGTTGAAATCTCTAGATATTAATTTGATAACTCTTATGATTAACAAAACAACATCACTATTTTCTATACTGATATGTATTTGTATACTGACTGTAAACCGATCTTTTGCCGGGAATAGCATGAACACAGAAATTACTAACAAATTACAAAAAGCAAAAGAACTTTATAATCACAGAGAAGACTGCGAAATTCTCAAATCGGCTATAGAAGAATATAAAAATATTTTAAAACAGCTGTCCCAAAGCGAAGAAGTCCGTAACAAAAGAAGCGCAGAAATACTAATTGAACTTTCCAAATGTTATTTTAAACTAGCAGAGTATCATGCAAAGAATAACTACGAAAAGGGATTGTGGTTTGAAATAGGCGAGAAATATGGAAGAGAGGCAATATCACTCGATCCAAACAATATCGGAGGCTATTATTGGATGGTACAAAATATTGGTGAACATGGGAGTATCAGCAAGTTATATTTTTTAAATAGAAAAGGCGATTTTGAAGAAGCTCTTAAAAAGGCAAAGATGTTGGATAACCACATTAAACCCTATGACTACTCTGGCGTCTATAGAACACTGACGGCATATTACACGCCGCGCTTCATGTGGGGAGACTTGGACACAGCATTGGAATACGCAAAGGAAATGGAGGATAGCCCCAGATACCTCATTAACTTATCAGTACTCGCAGACGTCTATTGGAAGATTGATAAGGAAAAAGCAAAAAAGTATGCAAAATATGTAATGAATGCTGATCTATCCAAATTTCCGGAAACCAAATTTGAGAACTCAATCGTACAAAAAAATACAGCTAAAAAGTGGAAAAAGTTGTTAGAGTAAAATAACAAGAAGGCACTGTTTCAGATAGCCAAATTTGCTTTCATAAAACTCGAAAAAGGGAATCAGAAACCATCCGGAACATTATTACAACAATTTCTCAGCAATTTGAATCGCATTCAGGGCGGCGCCCTTTCTGATGTTATCGCTCACAATCCACATATTGATTCCTTTGTCAATAGATTCGTCCTCACGAATACGCCCTACAAAGACTTCATCTTTGCCCGCGGACATAGTAGCAAGAGGATACAACTGATTGGCAGGATCATCCACCAACTTTACTCCAGGTGCCTTTGAAAGAAGCTTTTTTACCTCAGATGCGGTAATCTTTTTCTCCGTTTCTACATTTACAGATTCGCTATGGCCACGAACAACCGGCACCCGCACAGTCGTTGCGGTTACACGGATGCTGTTATCACCCATTATTTTTTTGGTTTCATTTACCATTTTCATCTCTTCAGAGGTGTATCCGTTAGGCAGAAACGCATTGCTTTGCGGAATCTGAGGCAAAACATTAAATGCAATTTGATAAGGAAACAAGTTCCGCTTAAAATCTGTCCTGCCGGCAAGGATACTGGCGGTCTCCTTTTGAAGCTCATCAACTGCCTTAAGTCCCGCTCCAGACACTGCCTGATATGTTGACACAATAACCCTCTTTATTCTTGCAACGTCATGGATTGGTTTTAATGCAACCACCATTTGAATAGTGGAACAATTGGGATTGGCAATCACCCCCTGATGCTTGGCAATATCCTGCGGATTTACCTCAGGCACTACCAGCGGCACATCATCGTCCATCCTGAATGCACTTGAATTATCAACACACACCGCTCCGCTTTCAATAGCATAAGGCACGTATTCCTTACTGACGCTTGATCCTGCGCTAAATAGGGCAATCTTTATCCCTTGAAAAGAATGCCTGTTTAATTCCTGTACTGTATAATCAATCCCGCAAAATTTTATCTTTTTTCCGGCAGAACGTTTGGATGCAAGTAATTTCAGCTCTTTTATCGGAAATTTTCTGCTTTCAAGTATTCGTAAGAATTCTTCACCGACAGCACCAGTTGCACCCACAACAGCCACATTTACAGCCATATTTCTAAAAAACTCCTTTCGTCACTAAAAAACAGCTAGTCCACCACAGAAAACACAGAGAGAAGATTTAGAAGATAAGAAACTGTAAAATTGTGAAACTTAATTTCCCAACTTCACAATCTCCCAACCGCTCAACTTCCCGATTTTAGTCCCTGCGTACTTTGCAGTAAAATATCTCCTTTATTTAATACGTATTAAAATATCATCCTTAATAGCTTCTCTTTTCTTAACATGATCAACCTGCGATAGAAACCGCTGAGCATCTGTATAATAACCCGCCGTCGGTTTTAAATCAGGTATAAATTGAATCCAATACTGATTTTCCAAACGCATAAATAACTCCCGCACATATTTACTGAACATTGACGCCAGTGCCGTCGCCATGCTCGTATCTTCGCCTTTTTCTACAAAGGATACTTCCATCTTCCTTTCTGTATCGGCCACTACATACGTTGAAATCTTATTACTTTCCTTCAACACTTTTACATCTGTTACAGATAACCGATTTTTCAATAAACCGGAATAACTATTTCTGCCGCCCTGTTTATCAACAACTAAATTTATATCACCCTTGAAATTATTCCATAGCCATGAAATGAGCTTTGCACAACTATTAAACAAAACAATAGACTTGTTTCCCGACGATATTACCTGCTCATTAAACTCTCCAACGGTCACAACATGACTGTTCGCAGAACAAAAACGCACACCTTGCTTGTCCATGGCATATTTTAACAAGTCTGCATAATTTAATATTGCAGAAACGTTTGTTGTCAAAGGTATTGTATAATCCTTATTTGCATACCACGGATAACGAGCAATTGTTGTGGCATCGCAAACCGACAAATTGCTCAGCAACTGATAAAACGAATTACTTTTTATATTTTGCAACCACAGAAAAGAAAGGACTGCCTCTTCCAATGATTTTAAGCCTTTTTGGGTGCTGTATAATTTCTTGCTATCCCCAACAGCCAGCCGCTGTTTCTTATCTTTGAGCCCATTTGAAATGGCATCTTTCAACAAATCCCACAATGAACAATCTGCCTTTTCATCCGGCACATCAAAGACAATGATTGTAACTACCAACGGACCGAGTGTAGGCCCATACCCAGCCTCGTCTATGCCTGCTATTATAGCCATAACAGTATTTTAAAGTAAATTTACGCTGTGCATTAGTTACCAACAGCCAAGTCTCAATCTCTGAATCAACATAGCAGACACCTTTTTCAACCCTTTACCTGCTGATTGCTAACTGCCAAACGCTTAGGTTTTTTATTATATCGCTTTAAAGGTGAAAGTCAAAACGAAACTATACCTTTCCATTTTCCTTGACAATACTTTAATCAAAAAATATAATCCCTTTTCATATAATAAGTTAAAAGGATGCATTCAACACATAAGACGCGGCTCTCACGCCTCGTTAATTTTTGAGAATGTAATAATGCGAATATTAAGAACATGGAAATGTAAGATTGACAATGAGCTTGTCAAAATCAAGCAGGAGTTAAGTCTCATTGACGGCTTATCCACCCGTAGAGAAACAGTACTCAAGATTATTCACGATGTTAGAGAAAGGGGGGATAAGGCTATAATTAATTTTAGTAAACGTTTTGATAAAGTCGTCCTCTCCCCGGGCAAACTTCGTGTAAAAGAGAGAGAAATTGATGCGGCGTACAGCAAGATATCCCCTCCTTTTATAAAATCTATCCGAAAAGCCATTGCCAACATACAAGCGTATCAGGAGCATATAAAAGTACGAAACGTCAATCCACTAAAAACAAAAGGAGTGACGCTAGACACAATGTATTCTCCAGTTGATAGCGTAGGTGTGTACGTACCGGGCGGTGCTGCATCTTATCCATCTACAGTATTGATGAATACCGTACCAGCAAAAATTGCGGGCGTTAATAAAATAATTATGACCACCCCACCCGCAAAGGATGGAACTATTCCACCAGAACGGCTGATAGCGGCAAGCGAGTCGGGTGTTAATGAAATTTACAAAGTTGGAGGCGCTCAGGCTATTGCCGCACTTGCGTTCGGCACGGAAACTATTCCAAAGGTAGATAAAATAGTGGGTCCTGGAAATGCTTTTGTTACCCTTGCGAAAAAGGAGATATTCGGGTATGCTGGAATTGATATACTGGCAGGTCCTAGCGAGGTATTGATTATCGCTGATGATAAAGCAAACCCGTCATTCGTGGCTTCTGATTTATTATCACAGGCAGAACATACCCCCGGCATCTCAATATTGGTTACTTTCTCAGAATTATTGGTAAAAGAGGTGCAACTTGAATTAAAACAACAATTGTCAAAATTAAAACGGCGGACAGATACAAAAAAATACCTTGATAAATTTGGGGTTATTTTTCTAGCAAAAAATATTGACAAATGTTTAGAAATTGCCAATGCTTTCGCACCAGAACATTTGCAGATTATGACGCAAAATCCAAGGCATTTACTGTCCAGCATTAAACATGCAGGCGCAATCTTTTTGGGCTCATATACCCCAGTTGCAGTTGGAGATTACATCGCCGGACCTTCTCATGTGCTTCCAACGAGTGGAACGGCTCGTTTTTCGTCAGGGTTATCTGTAAACGATTTCTTAAAGAGAACCAGTGTAATAAGTTATTCTAAATCGGCGCTCATGGATGTCTGCAATGATATAGTTGAAATATCAGGCACAGAGGGTTTGGATGCGCATACAAAGTCTGTTGAAATAAGATTAAATCCTAATAAAGACAAACCATAGAAATTGGAGGTTGGGAGGTTGAGAAGTTGAGAACTTAGGAAATTCAGATATTCTTAACCTCACATCTTCTCATCTTCACAACTTCTCTGCGGTGAAAACATAATGAGTAAACTATTGAGTTATTTTCGGGATAATATTGAAAGAATGTCGGGATATACACCGGGCGAACAGCCTAAAGACGGTGTATATATAAAGCTAAACACAAACGAAAATCCATATCCACCGTCTCCAAATGTTTTAAAAGCTATAAAGGATGCAGTTAATGATAACTTGCGTCTTTATCCTGATCCCATTGCCACACAAGCAAGAATAAAAGTTGCTGAGGTACTCGGCACAAAACCAGAACGTGTTATGGCTGGAAACGGTTCAGACGACTTGCTATCTATTATAATTCGAAGCTTCGCAGGTCCGGGCGACAAGGTCGTTTTTCCCTATCCTTCTTATATGCTGTACAAAACGCTTGCCGAACTTCAAGACGCAACTGCATGCGCTGTAGATTTCACAGAAAATTATACTCTTCTACAGGATTTTATTGTAAAAGGGGCAAAGGTTACATTTATTGCAAACCCAAATTCGCCTTCTGGCACACTGATACCACCCAGTGAAATATCAAAAATTGCTTCAGAAATTGATGGTGTGCTGGTAATTGACGAAGCATACGCCGATTTTGCAGACGACAACTGCCTACGTCTTGTCGAAAAACACGATAATATCCTTATACTCCGCACACTCTCAAAATCATATTCGCTGGCTGGCATCCGACTGGGGTTTTGTATTGCACAAGAATCTCTCATTCAGGGTATGGTGAAGGTAAAAGATTCTTATAATGTTGACCGACTCAGCATCGCCGCCGTTGTGGCTGCGCTGGACGATCAAAAAAACATGAAGAACAATGTTGAAAAAATAAAGGGTGCCAGACAATATCTTACCAAATCCTTGCAGGAGATGGGTTTTTTTGTATATCCATCCCAGTCCAACTTTATCCTAGCAAGATGTATCAAAGGGATTTCCGCACAAAATTTATATAAAACTTTAAAATCACTAAAAATATTGATAAGATATTTTAACATTAGACGGTTGGATGACTGCCTCCGAATTACTATCGGAACAAAAGAGGAAATTGATACCCTTTTAAAAAACTTAAAAGAGCTTGTAGGTAATAAAACATGAAAAAAAGAACAGCCACGTTCAACAGAAAAACAAAAGAAACACAGGTTGAACTAACCGTCAATATAGATGGCGAAGGAAAAAATCACATAAGCACGGGTATCGGTTTTTTAGACCACATGCTTGACTTACTTGCCAAACACGCACTATTTGACCTTAGTATTAAGGCAAGCGGAGACCGCATCGTGGATGATCACCATACGGTTGAAGACGTGGGAATCTGCCTTGGTCAGGGAATAAAAGAGGCGTTGGGTGACAAAAAGGGTATTCGGCGTTTTTCAAATGCGAGCGTCCCAATGCAGGAATCCCTCGCTAATATAGCTATAGACATCAGCGGCAGGCCTGCACTGGTATTTAATGCAACATTCCAAACAGAGAAGATAGGTAATTTCGATGCTGAACTTATCGAAGAATTTTTAGAGGCATTCAGCACAAATGCAGGCATTAACTTGCATATAAACGTTCTTTATGGCACCAACGCACACCACACAGCAGAGGCAATATTCAAAGGTCTTGCCAAAGTCTTGAAAGACGCCGTTCAGGTAGATGAGCGTATAAAAGACGTCCCGTCAACGAAGGGAATACTCTAAGGAAAGTTTCAATGCTAAAAAAATATTTTGCGGGTTTTGCATCCTTTATTTTTGTATTCTTTTCACTTGCTTTATTTCTTTCAATACAACTTCACGCCCAACTTGCTGATACACCATGGTCTATGTTCAGGCATGATTTACAGCATACAGGAAGAAGTCCATATCCAAGTGTTCAAAAACCTACTGTTAAATGGATATTCCAAACGGAAGGACCTGTTACTTCTTCTCCTGCCATTGGGGAAGATGGCACAATTTACTTTGGCTCAAAGGATAAGAAATTATATGCTATTACCCGAAATGGTGAACTCAAATGGGCTTTTGAAACTCAAGGCGAAGTCGAATCATCACCTGCCATTAGAAAAGATGGTACCATACTCTTTGGTTCATGGGACAATTATCTCTATGCATTGAATTCTGACGGTAGTGTGCGCTGGAAATATAAATCAGAAGGCGGTATCATCTCATCGCCTGCTATCGCACCCGACGGTACGATTTATGTTGGTTCATGGGATAAGAAACTTCACGCCATCACGCAGGATGGTAAATTAAAATGGACGCAAAAAACTGCTGACCACATTGTCTCCTCCCCTGCCATAGCGCCAGACGGCATGGTTTATTTCGGTTCGGGGGACTATTATTTATTTGCCATGAAACCCGAGGGCACGGCAATATGGAGTTTTGGCACCAGATACCTTTTAGATGCATCTCCTTTAATAGCGCCTAACGGAAATATTTATATTGGTTCTGAGGACGCTAAATTTTACGTTTTCCGCCAAGATGGACATGTGGAATGGACGTTTGATACACTATACGACATTGATTCTTCTGCCGCTATGGACACTAATGGAAATGTATACTTTGGTTCGGGTAACAATTCCATCTACGCCTTTACATCCGATGGAAAACTGAAGTGGTCGTTTGAAACAGGCGCCTCCGTTAGTTCATCTCCGGTAATTGCGGCGGATAATACAATTTACGTTGGTTCCAGAGATAAAAAATTGTATGCATTTAATCCAGATGGAAGTTTAAAATGGACACTCGAAACCGATGATGCTATTGAATCGTCACCTACTATTGATGCCGATGGCACCATTTACATCGGCTCTAACGATGGAAAACTCTACGCAATAGGAGATGCTAACATCGTCAATAAGTGATTAAGACAACCTCAGAATAAACTTCTTACTTCACATTACTTCCGCCCAAGATATTTTACAACAGCGCTGACGACTCCTGCGAGAACCATGTAAGTCAGCACCCCAGTAATAAGTGATTTCACAAAACCCCATCTGGGTAACAGGTAGATAAGGCACAAGACATAGATAACCCACGGCGGCGTCATCAGGAGCAAACCCTTGGCATAATTAACCGTAGAGGCGTGCCCTGCCTTGCTATAAATCAGGGCGAAGGTTAGAACTGTCATGGTCGGAAAGGTAGCAACAAATGCAGCCAGCATTCCCTTTCCCTGTGAACCCAAAAATGTCACCACGCTTACAATAGTGCCGCCTAGTATGAAATAAAGTATGAAACTTTTTAGCTGCATTATTTCGACCGAGTTACTGTAAAATTATCAATTAATTCCATGTTATCCTTCACAAATTCCTTTTCGACAGTGTCATCACTGGGTAATCCACCGGTTATGTCATACCGCAGACCTATTGCTTTGCATTTCAGAATCAGATCCTTTTTATCGTCTGTATCCGCAACAATATCCACAAAATTGTACGCTGTTATAAGCCCTAAATAATGAAATCCATCCAATGGAATTTCAGAGACATCGCAATCCGCCATACCCTTTAATTCAGCGCCTCCTCCCCCAGAAACAACATAGACAGGAATCTGCATACCTCCGTTCTTATTCGTTTTATAAAAGCGCTGATAGTTATGTTCGTGGCCACTGATAACCAATACAATGTTATTGGCTGCATTATTAAAAATCTTCGCATAGCGATCCCTGAATCTTGACGCTTTTGACTCCTCGTTTAGCAGGTCCTTACATCCATGATATCCTATAGAGTAAACAGGATAGTGTTCAAAAACAATCTTTGGCCCGCTAAACTGCTTTAATTCATCCGAAAACCATTCATACTGTTCCCGGTCGCCTGGTAAAGAAGAATTTAAGACGATAAATTTTATTTTTAATCCATTAATTTCTTTAACAAAAGAATACCATGTTTGCCCTTCAGATGCCCCACTTAATACCTCATTTAGATAGGCGGTGTATGCAGGATCCAATTTATCTTTAAATCTCTCATGCAACACCTCCCAGCTCCTTGTTTTTACCTTTTCCTCTGGAATTGATTCGACTGTTTGTTTTAATCTTCTTTTTAAACTTTCTACATCTTTCGAGAAACCGGAACAGGAAGCGGTCTGCCCTTTGGGTTTGTTTTCAACGCCAGCCTTTTTTAATATTTCTTTTATAATTGCGTCTGCCTCTTTACCAAATATAAGTTCGTGATTACCGATAGACGGATACAGGGGAATCGCCTTATCTCCCACATAATTATCAGAAATTACCTTTAAAAAGCTATTGTACTCTTTATAATAAATCATGTCCCCGGTAAATAAGATGAATTCGGGGTTCATCTCCCGAATAACCTTTGCGATTGCATTATGTTTCCTTTGAGGTTCTTCCATTGTCAAAATATCCTGACGGGTATCCCCATAGACAATAAAATGTAACGCCCTTGCGTAAAGTCTATGGGAAAAGACAAAGAAAACAACCACGATATTGATTGCAAACAGGAACGTCTTGATCTGTTTACGCATGTTTGTTTAATCCCTCAAATTATGAATTTTTCTGGGGCTGTCCAAGAAGTTCAATTTTCAACTGTCATTGCGAGCGTGAGCGAAGCAATCTGTTCTTGGAATGCCTTAAAATCAAGAGATTGCTTCAGTCGTTCCTCCTTCGCAATGACAACCTTGATTACTTTTTGGACATCCACACATTAATCGTCGTATACTTTAGGTTGATTAATACCTTTCCACATCTTTAGAGAACATATTACTAAATAACGATTTTTCTCGTAGTCTCCCAGATACCATGTAAATTACAGCGGGTCAGAACCCTTAGCGTAGAAGACTCTTTTACAACCATAGGAACTGTTACTTTTGCCTGAGGACAGAGAGGAGAAAATTCTATCCTTGAAATTAATTCAATTCCTGCATATACCTCAATCCATTGAATATAATGATTTGCCGTCATAGGATGTACGTTTTCACCAATTTGAATATCCAGAACAAACGGCTCCCCGTTTTTTATAATGTCAGGTATTTTTATAAAAGGGGCGTGTCCCTTTTCCTTTGGAGTTAAATTTATTGGCGGATCATTTACGCGATTAATATTTTGAAACCAATCAACTTCTTCTGCAGTGGCGCCATTTAAAAAGCTTGTACCGTGAACTAATCCCATAGTAATCGTTGAAATACTTAGTGTCTTTAAAAATTTCCTTCTATCAAAATTTTGCACGATAACACCTCCTGTAAAATACCAATTTTAATTAATGCTAATTGTAATTAAATAATAATTATTACATATTACAAGAATATACAAGGGTGTCAAGAATGATTATTAACGCAACTAGGGGAAACAAATTGCCATTAAAAGAGAAGGGTTGATTTGAGATATTTGGTATGATTTAAACAAGGCAGATACACTATTAACATTCTTGTTGGATTCCGCTTTACTCAGCCCATCTACGATACTTTTCATTTTGTTAGCGTTTTCAGCCCAACGACCTAACGTATTGAATTCAGCCGCACACCGGAAGGGTGCGTCGGCTGCAATGATTTGTTAGCCAGCCCTTTATTTTGTATCACGACCGGTAACTGTGCCGAGCCGTGGATGTGTTCGAAGAGCCCAAAACCAGTGAAATGCTGGCGCTGGGAAGCATGCCAATAGACCGGTAACGCAGATGCAAGATCAGACAGAATCTCTCCAAACATATTTGTCTGCTTCGAGTGACCACATAAAATTGTTTAGAAATTTTAAGATTCGGTAAAGAATCCGCTTTATATCGCTATAAACCAACCGTCTAAACAATCTCCACAAGTTGGATATCAAAAGTTAGGTTATTTTCTTATGGCAGGTTCTATATTAATATTCTTGCCTTTAATTCTAACATTTTTCATAACGTCCTGGACATCTCTAGCGTGTTCTTTCGGCACTTCGACAAAAGTATATTTATCAAAGACGTCAATAGCTCCGATTAATTTACCAGAAAGACCTGTTTCCCCTGCAATTGCGCCCAAAATATCTCCCTTACCTATTTTTTGCATTTTCCCTATATTAATAAACAACCTAACCATTCCGGGCGCTGCCCCCGTATCGCCAAAATCTTCTTCCTGCGCCTTTACCTCTTTGCCGTCTTCGCCCAATATCATCTTTAACAGAGAAGCTGCTACGTCCAGAGACGTGCAATCTTCCTCAATTAGCCTTTCCACCCAATTGATATATTTCCCCAAATGACCTTCATTTATAGACTCTTTTATCTTTTCTAAAAGCAAGTTTGTTTTAATCTCCTCTACATCGCTGAGCGAAGGAACCTTTTTAGAGGTAATTTTTGTCTTTGCGTATCGTTGTATATCTCTTATTTGATAAATATCCCTACCTACCACAAAGGTAAATGCACGCCCTGTTTTCCCAGCCCTACCTGTTCTCCCGATTCTGTGCACGTAATATTCTTCATCATGCGGCACGTCGTAGTTAAACACGGCTTCTATGTCATCTACATCAATTCCTCTTGCCGCCACATCAGTTGCCACTAAAATTTCAATAGTCCCTTTTCTGAATTTGGACATGACTCTGTCTCTTTGCGTCTGATTCATATCTCCGTGGAGTCCATCAGCCAGATACCCTCTAGCCTGAAGGTGACCCACCAATTCATCTACACGTTTTTTTGTATTACAGAACACCAATGATAATTTCAGATTATAAGAATCAATCAGGCGAGACAGAATTTCTGGTTTTGTCTGTTCCTTAACTTCATAATAAAATTGCTCTATACTGGGAACAGTCAATTCTTTATGCACTACTTTTATAAATTCAGGATTGTGCTGATATTTCTTCGTCAAATTTAAAATAGCTTGAGGCATGGTTGCAGAAAAAAGAATAGTTTGCCTTTTTTCAGGAATCTTCTTCAAAATGAATTCAATATCTTCCCTAAATCCCATATCCAACATTTCGTCAGCTTCATCTAATATGATTATTTTTACGTCATCCATTTTCAAAGTATTACGATCCATGTGATCCATTACGCGACCCGGAGTGCCAATGATAACTTGAACGCCTTTTCTTAACGCCTTAATTTGACGTTCTATAGGCTGCCCGCCGTAGATAGGTAAAATTTCAATACCTTTTTTATATTTCGAAAGTTTTTTCAACTCTTCCGCCACCTGAATTGCAAGCTCTCTTGTAGGACATAGAATTACAGCTTGTATCTTCCTGCTTGCCTCATCAACCATCTCTAAAGTTGGAATCCCAAAAGCGGCTGTCTTCCCTGTGCCTGTTTGGGCTTGACCGATCACATCCTTTCCTTTTAAGATGTGTGGAATGGATTGAACTTGAATTGGAGTGGCTTCTTCAAAACCTATATCCTCGATTGCTTTTTGCATTTCTCTTGATAAATGCAAATCGCCAAATCTTAATTCTTCGTTGTTTGATTTTGTTTTCATCTATATATGCGCTTTCCTTTTATCTAATTAGTGGTTTTATAAATCCTGTACCAAATCCCTGAACTGTTTGCCGCGATCTTCATAATTAAGGAACATATCGTAACTGGCACAGGCGGGAGAAAGCAATACAACGTCCCCTGCTTTTGCCAAAGCATTCGCCTGTTGAAATGCTTCTTTGAAGGTTTCTGGCGTTAATATCAAAGGCGTTTCTTTTGTTCCTTTTATTTTCAAAATGAATTCTTTTATTTTCTCCGCTGTTTTTCCAATAAGAACAACAGCCTTAGCGTTTTTAGCGCATATCCCGGCAAATTCTTTAAAATCACTTCCCTTATCATAACCACCTGCAATAAGTATTACAGGTGATTGAAATGCCGTAACGGCTGCAATTGCCGATTCAGGCGTAGTAGCCTTAGAATCGTTGTAATATCGAACACCTT
>JAHFOX010000095.1 GCA_023261445.1 Planctomycetota bacterium | reverse complement strand
ACATCCATTCGGGTAGGACATGAATGGTATCCTTATAACACTTTTTTTCTTCTGAAGGATTCAGCATTTGTCTTTATTCTTTTCTTTGGAACGATTGGGTTAATTTTGGGAAGCTTAAACAGGAAGAATTATATAATAACTTCTACCTTTTTTGTATCTTTGCTATTCATGGCTTTATTATTCAAATCAAGACGGTTTATCGAATATTGGCCGCCATTTGCGCTTCTTTTTTGTGCATTTGGTGTTAATGATTTATTTTGTCAGAACAAAGAAAACTACTTGGGGAGGAAAAAGGTTATAAATATTTGTATATTTAGCCTGATTATCATAATAAGCGGTTATTTTGCAGTTACAAATTTTGTAAATGCTCGTAACGAATTGAAAGGAGAACCTTCAAAAGATTATTATAAAGGCGCTGCCCTGTGGTTAAGGGAACATACCAAACCCGGAACCATTGTGTTCAATACCGACTGGGATGATTTCCCTCAAATATTTTTTTATAATACGAATAACTACTATATAGTGGGATTAGACCCTAATTATATGTACAGATATAACAAATCATTATATCGTACGTGGCAGGATATTACTAAAGGAAAGGTTGAAAATCCCCATAAGATTATAGTAGAAAAATTTAACTCATTTTATGTGCTTACAGATAATGAACATGAGAGTTTTATTAAAAATGCCAATAAAGATGTCAATATGAAGATTGTTTATAAGGATAAGTATTGCACTGTGTATAGTATTGTTCTTTAAGATTTATAGTGGTAGTGGTTTTTCCCATACCTCCTTTTTGGTTTATGATAGCAACGATTCTTTGCATGATAATCACCTATTTTTATAGTAGCACTTTTTTAAAAAAATTCATCGTGTTTGCCGCAACGCAGAAGAACGTAACAATCGGATTCAATTAAAAATAAAAACCGGTAATTTTTACTAATTCTTCCCTCAAAAACATTGGTATAACCCTTAAGAACTGCTCCTTTTGTCTTCTTAATTCCCAAAGAAGGGTGATAGGGGTTTTTCAGGAGAAATTCCAGATTACGATCTAACTGCTTTTGGATTGGTTTGGGCAACTTCTCATAATCCCTTTGGAAGGTTTTGGTGGGAAAGAGCTCCATTTATTTGCTCGAAAGGGATTTTTTCATTTCTTTTACCGAACGGAAAGGCCCATCAATTCTTCCTTTTTTATAATCTTCCAAGGCTTCTCTGACTTTTGCCTTTCCTTGTTCTGAAAGTTCGAATTCTGATTCTGGAATTTTATCAATCAAAGTTTTAGGTTTTAGCACCACCTGATTTTCTTTCATCTCTGCCTCTAAAATGTCCCCCTCTTTCACTCCTAAAGCATCCCTAAACTCCTTAGGTAAGGTTACTTGTCCATGTCTTATAACTCTAACAACTGGCATTTTTATCTCTCCTTTATTAGAGATGTTCTTCACGATTTTATTTAATTCCGTAATTACGTAATCAGTATAAACGATTGAAATATTTTGTCAACAATTTTTCATTATTTAATGAATAAACATCAACTGTGGCGATGATTTCCTGTTTTTTAGAAACTGACTGAAACAATAAATATTCACTCTAACTAGAATAATGAGAGGTTTTGCCTGAGAAATTGGGTAAATACTTTTTCTCTTTGCAAAGCGTTTTTTGCTGAGTGAAGAGCAAGAAATAATTGGTAGACAAAGCTATGATTAAATGATCCAAGTTGCTTCAATCTTTGTAAAATGAAGGAAAATTGTCGACTCCGTTGCTGTAAAAATCACTTGCTTTATAGACTTGCTGTTGTATTATATTGTCTCAATTATGTTGTTTTTGTCTTTATGTTAAGAAAGATATAAAACAATAAAAACGACTTGAAAAGCAGTAAATTTTATTCTTCATAAAACATAAATATGGAAGAAAAAGAAATTGAGCTAAAATTAAAGCATCTTGAGGAGCGATATGAAGATGCTAATCGGTTTTTTAAATTTACTTTGTCTGTAATTACAGGCACTATAGTTATTCTCGGCATTATATTGGCATATTTCTCTATTGCTTCTAAAAAGGAAGTAACTGATGCTATTCATGAAATGGAGAGAAAATTTGAAGTGCTTTCTCAACAAGCTTTAAAGCTGCCTAAATTAGAGGTCTTTTATAAAGACGAATTGGTGAGTGGGAAAGCAATAACAATTCCATTGTCTGGCGATACTGTTGCACTAAACAAATTATTTATTAAAAATATAGGCGAAAAGATTGCAAATGAAATTACCATTAAAATTTACTTAAATAATTTAGCAGGTAATGACCCTCACTTCCTTATAGATGCAGGGCTTTGGGGTTGGGATATTAATGATAGTTCGTATGAAGACTTTCCCTGGGTAATAAATTTAAAGGGAAAATTAACTTTAAGCCCTCAAGAAGCATGGTTTTTCCCTGTATTAAGATATGATATTGGCAAACACCTGGAGGAAATTCTGTTAGATGCTTTAATGAAAGTAGAAGTTTATTATGGTTTAGAAAAACCAATAATTACAGAGATTAAATTTGAGAAATCAAAATGATAAAATTGTGTACTTTGAGATGTCGTGGTTGTTATTTGCTTGTTTAAAACTGTAAGAATACTTTAATATTTGTTGGTGAATCTGTATACCTTGGTTTAGTTGAACTACCAGTCCGATAAATATTTTCCGAAAGCTGCACCTGTCGTTGGGGGTCGTTTCTCACACATGAAGAATCTTGGTTAATGGTGCTTGCCAGACCACTGAAAGGGGCAATAAAAATCTTGACATATATATATCTCAACTCTATAATGTTTTCGCTGTAAGTTTGTGGGTATTATTTACCGCAAAAAGACGTAAAAGGGCAGATAGCTCAGTTGGTAGAGCACAGGACTGAAAATCCTGGTGTCGCCGGTTCGATCCCGGCTCTGCCCACCAGTTTATTGTGGACGAGTTTGTAGAATTACAGTAATCAATTCAGAAATTTTTGTTGCTTCTCAAACATGAGACAATTGCCAATAAATAATTTATAACTTCCTGCCTTTTTATTCATTCCTGACATATTGGATAACTTACAAAGAGACAACCTGATTTTTAAATTATATAGTTAAAGAGATTTTTGTTTTTACTTGGTATTAAAACTATGAAAAATTTGCAGTGTTTGGATATAAAATCTTTAGAAGAACGTGCAATGGTTATTCGAAGACACGTTATACGGATGATAGCCAAGGCAGGTTCGGGACATCCGGGTAGTTCATTATCAACAGTGGATTTACTGGTTGCACTTTTTTATAACAAATTAAAACATAATCCTCAGCAGCCAACATGGCCAGACAGGGACAGATTTATATTGTCTAAGGGTCATGCTTGTCCAGCGCTTTACGCCATACTTGCAGAAATGGGCTATTTTGGCATAGATAAGCTCGATACACTCAGACAGTTCGGAAGTATCCTTCAAGGACATCCCTGCAAGAAAACAACGCCGGGGATTGAGATATCCAGTGGGTCGTTGGGACAAGGGCTTTCTGTTGGTTTGGGAATTGCGCTAGCAGCCAGAATTGATAAGAAGAATTATCGAACTTATGTAATGTTGGGTGACGGAGAAACGGAGGAAGGACAGATATGGGAAGCCGCAATGGCAGCCGGTCATTACAAAGTGGATAATCTATGCGCAATTCTTGATCAAAATGGATTACAAATTGATGGATTTATAAATGAAATTATGTCGCCGTATCCAATTCCTGAAAAATGGCGTAGTTTCGGGTGGCATGTGATAGAAATTAATGGACATGATTACAAGTCTATATTGACTGCTTACGACGAGGCAGAGAAGATAAAAGGACGACCAACCATCATTGTGGCAAAAACAATAAAAGGGAAGGGAGTCTCTTTTATGGAAAATCAGGTTGACTGGCATGGGAAAGCGCCTTCAAAAGAAGAGGCGGAACGGGCATTAGCTGAACTAAAGTAATGTAATAGTTCTCCGCGGGGCTCAAAGAACGCAGAGAATACAAATTAAAACAGGGAATTACTGAAACCTTACACATTAAATAACTTTTATCCTAGAATTTGCAGGTTTACGTGATGCTGAAACCGTCATTATAGTTGTTATTTAAAGGTATTCGATGGAATAATATTATGAGAAAAATTGTAAGAACTTATAGACTTGATGATCCTAATGATGTGGATAGGATGGAAAAAAACGATTTAAAGGGGTGGTTATCACTATCTTATTCAACAAAAACAGAGGTTGTTTATTCTTTGTGGGAAGATTACTGCGAGATGCACGGAGTTAATGTTAATGCACAAAGACTTCAACGAGTTTTTAAAATTACTAAATTACCACAAAGTTAGATATGTAATAGTGGGTGGATATGCTTTAGGTGCGCATCTGGTTCCGCGCACAACGAAGGATTTAGATATTCTTATTGAAACAACTGAAAAAAATGCCAACAAATTGTTAAGAGCTTTAGAAGATTTTGGATTTGCATCTTTAGGTTTAAAAATAGCGGATTTCACAGAGCCTGACTTTACTATTCAATTAGGTTATGATCCTGTGCGAATAGATATTTCAACTTCTATTACTGGTGTTGAATGGAATGAGATTTGGGCGAATAAAACAAAAGGGCTTTTCGGTAAATCGCGTATCTCAGTTTATTACATAGGAATCCAGCAACTAATAAAGAATAAAAAAGAAGTTGGCAGACCTATGGATTTGATAGATGTTGAAAAATTAGAAAAAATAGTAAAAAACAAGGTAAAACGTATTTGAAAGAAATTATGATAACGAAACAAACTTTTAGCATTTTTTTGTGCGCAGAGTTGTTAGAAATGGTGAAAATATAAAATGACAGAAATGATAGCTACGCGTCAGGCATACGGTGACGCACTCGTAGAATTGGGTGAGAAAAATAAAGATATAGTGGTACTGGACGCTGACCTTTCAAAGTCCACAACCACTGCAAAATTCGGCAAGAAATTTCCCGAAAGATTTTTTAATATGGGAGTTGCCGAAGCCAATATGATGAATACGGCTGCAGGATTGGCAACTTGCGGGAAAATAACCTTTGTGAGCAGTTTCAGTATTTTTGCCACAGGCCGTGCATGGGAACAAATCAGAAATACGATTTGCTACAGCGGGTTAAATGTGAAGATTGTTGCCACGCATAGCGGCGTATCCGTTGGACCAGATGGGGCGTCACATCAGTGTATTGAAGACATTTCCCTGATGCAAACAATACCAACCATGACGGTGGTTGAACCATGTGATGCGGTTGAAACTAGAAAAGCCATTCTGGCTGCCGTAACTTATAAAGGTCCGATGTATATTCGCTTGGGCAGGGCTGCCGTGCCAGTGATTACAAAAAAAGAAGAACCCTACACTATTGGAAAAGCAAATATCCTCAGAAGTGGAAAAGACGTGGCAATTGTTGCCTGTGGGGCATTGGTGGCAAACGCACTTAATGCCGCAGAAATGCTGGCAAAAGACGGAATCGAAGCAACGATAATTAATATGCATACCATAAAACCTCTTGATAAGGAAACCCTAGTAAATGTTGCAAAACAGGTAAATGCAGTCGTTACTGCAGAACAGCATGTGCTTGATGGCGGCTTGGGCAGCGCCGTTGCATCGGTATTGTCCAGAACATATCCTGTGCCTGTAGAAATGATTGGCATTGATAATCGTTTTGGTCAGTCTGGTGAGCCTGATATCCTATTTAAGGAATATCATCTCCTTCCCGAAGATATTGTTTTAGCGGCAAAACGAGCTATGGGGCGTAAGAAAAAATGAACAAAAGGTTTTTAAATTTTTTATTAGTAATAACCCTCTTGTCAATCAGTACGGTTACGTTTGGACAAGATAAATCTAATGAAAAGCCTCAGATTGAAGTTAAAGAGGGTGTTGAGAAAAAAAAGAGCGTCTATGACGAATTTGAAGAGTTCATCAAGGTCGTAAAGGAACTACAGGAAAGATATGTTGATGAAATATCACTCAACACAATCCTTACTAACGCATACCGCGGCATGCTTTCCGGGCTTGACCCATATAGTCAATACTTTGGTTCTGAAGAGTTGGAAGACCTGAAAATTGAAACAGAAGGTGAATTTGAAGGATTGGGAATTGAAGTAATTGTAAAGGATGGAATGTTGACGGTAATAACTCCCATCCTTGATTCTCCTGCCTTTAAAGCCGGAATATTAGTAGGGGATCGGATTATTAAGATTGATGGCGAGTCTACCGAGAACATGACTATACGGGATGCCGTGAAAAAGCTTCGCGGAAAATTAGGAACAAAGATTACCCTGACCGTCTTTCATGAAGGCGATACAACCCCAACGGACATTACTATTGAACGTGCAAAGATTCATGTACAGAGCATCCGTGGTGCCAGAATCGTGGATGCTGATTATAAGATTGGTTACCTTGCGGTGACAAATTTCCAGGAAAATACTGTCAGGGATATGGATGCGGCTATTCAGGATTTGATGAAAAAAGGGATGAAATGTTTGATATTGGACTTGAGATTCAACCCTGGCGGCTTATTGAACGTTGCTGTTGATATGGCTGATAAATTTCTGGAAAGGGGGGTAATTGTTTCTACCAAAGGAAGAGACAAGACGCAGAATTATGTGTATAAAGCCCATAAGCCAGGTACGTATCCCAATTTCCCAATGGTGGTGCTGGTAAATAGTGGAAGCGCGAGCGCATCAGAAATTGTTGCAGGTGCGATCAAGGATCATAAACGCGGTTTGTTATTAGGCATTAAAACGTTTGGCAAAGGTTCTGTGCAGAGCCTGATTCCTGTAGGAGATGGGAAGGCGGCCTTAAAATTGACAACAGCGCGGTATTATACGCCGTCCGGAGTTTGTATTCATGAAAAGGGAATTGAGCCTCATGTAAAGGTTTCGCTCAATTTTGCAGAGGCAAAGGCATTGCACGAACATCTATCCATGACAAATATCGATACGATGATTAATGAAGCCAAAGGAACCGAGACCGTACTGAGAGGAACCGTTGGTGCAAAAGAAAAACCACAATATGTTGATATACAAATGGAAAGAGCTGTAGATGTTCTGAAAGGTATAGAAGTCTATGCGAAGCGTGCAAGCGCCCCTTAAATATTGGCTATTATATAACAAAAAGTTACAATTACCGACAGTGTATATTTTTCTATAAAAACAAAACTC
>JAHFOX010000094.1 GCA_023261445.1 Planctomycetota bacterium | reverse complement strand
ATGAAACCCTTGATTGTTATGGACTCATGTGTCCTATGCCGATATTCAAAACGTCGGGTAAAATTAAAGATGTTGAAATAGGCAAGGTACTTAAAGTTATAGCCACAGACGAAGGTATTAAAAAAGATATTGTTTCGTGGTGTAACACCACAGGAAATGAACTCCTGGGTATCGAAGAGAAAGATGAAGAGATTCATGTCTTCATCCGAAAACTCAGATGAATCCCATATGCTAAGGCATTTTAAAAAACTACTTTCATATCATGAACTGCTCATAAATATCACCCTTCGGGACATCAAGGCGCGGTACAAGCAATCTCTTTTAGGTACGGCATGGGACATTATTCATCCCTTATCTTTGATGCTGATATTTACGGTTGTCTTCTCGAAATTTTTAAACGTACATTTGCCATAAATAATTGAAGAATCTATCAGAATCAGAATATGATCAAGTAATTGAAACAGGCCACGCCGAACTCCATTATTGGAAAGACCTGTGGTTATACCGGGAATTATTTTTCTTTCTTTCCTGGCGTGATATTTTGGTCCGATACAAGCAAACAACTCTAGGGATAGCTTGGAGTGTGCTAAGACCGCTTTTGACCATGATAGTTTTTACCATCATTTTCGGAAAACTTGCAAGACTTCCCTCCGAAGGAGTTCCTTATCCCATATTTGTTTATGCGGCAATGCTGCCGTGGCAGTTTTTCTCCGGTTCTTTGACTGAAAGCAGTAATTCACTAATTACAAATTCTCATATAATATCTAAAATTTTTTTTCCTCGTATTATTATTCCCGCAAGCACGGTTATCGTCTGCCTTGTAGACTTCCTGATATCATCTTTTATATTATGTTTGATTATGGTATGGTACAAATACTCACCAGATTGGAGATTATTAACGGTGCCGTTTTTTCTTTTACTATCATTAGTTACTTCTTTTGGTACTGGTCTATGGCTATCTTCCCTCAACGTAAAATACCGCGATTTTCGTTACATAGTACCATTTTTAGTTCAAATTGGACTTTATATTTCTCCCGTTGGATTTAGCAGCAGCATAGTACCAGAAAAATGGAGGCTGCTCTATTCTATCAATCCTATGGTGGGTGTTATTGATGGATTCCGCTGGGCATTGCTTCGTGGTAATATTCAGATTTATTGGTCCGGTTTTTTACTTTCTACCGCATTGGTTATGCTGATTTTTGTATCTGGGATTTGGTATTTCAGAAAAACAGAAAGGACTTTTGCGGACAACATCTAACGAGGTAGAACCTCAGACCGATAATAAAAGAGTTTGGAACCGCAGATTACACAGATAAAAGATACAAATAATATGAATGTAATAAAGGCTGAAAATTTAGGGAAGAAATACATTATTAGCCACCAACAAGAGAGGGGTGGTAAAAGTGGCAAATATACAAACCTGCGGGATGTAATTTCTGAAAAAATCGGCAAACTAAGCAATAAATTATTCAATCCCTTTACAAGAAATGAAACCTCTCCACACTCTGCGCATGAGGAATTCTGGGCGCTCAGGAATGTATCTTTTGAAATCAAGCAAGGTGAACGAGTGGGAATCATTGGCAGAAATGGAGCCGGGAAATCAACGCTTTTAAAAATCTTAAGCCGTATTACTGAACCAACAACGGGGCGTGTTTCTATAAAGGGCAGAATTGCAAGTTTACTTGAAGTTGGCACAGGATTTCACCCTGAACTAACGGGAAGAGAAAATATTTACCTTAATGGTGCGATCCTGGGAATGGCCAAGATTGAAATTAAAAAAAATTTTGATGAAATCGTTGCCTTTGCTGAAGTGGAGAAATTTCTGGATACCCCTGTAAAGCGATACTCAAGCGGCATGTATGTCCGACTTGCCTTCGCTGTGGCGGCACATCTCGAACCAGAGATTCTTGTGGTAGATGAAGTGCTGGCAGTGGGTGATGCACAGTTTCAGAAGAAATGCCTCGGAAAGATGGAGGAAGTTGGAAGAGAAGGCAGGACAGTGCTGTTTGTAAGTCACAATATGACGGCATTGAAAATCCTTTGTTCAAGGGCCATGCTGCTGGATAAAGGGGATATGGTAACAGAAGGAGAGACTCAAGCAGTCGTGAATCATTACTTACAAAATATGACAAATTCTGTGTTAGAACAAGTATGGGAAAATAGAGAAACTGCTCCGGGAAATGACAAGGTTCGTCTTCGCAGCGCACGCATAATAATCAATGATGAAGAACACCACGAAAACGTTATCAGGGTAGACACCCCTTTAAAAATAGAATTTGAATGTTGGAACCTCTTGCAGGAGGCAGAGCTTAATTTTAGTATGTCATTATATAATGCAGAGGGCTTATGCATTTTTAATACTGTTTCACCGGCTGTTGTTTATCGGGCGGGACTTATTCGGGGAGTCTGTGCTATTCCGGGAAATATTCTAAACGATGAAACCTATAGTGTTATGATAATGATTGTAAAAGATATGTCAGTCCCTCTTTTTTCCAAGAACGATGTCCTTGTATTTGAAGTAAAAGATATTGTCCGTGAGGGGGCATGGTATGGGAAGTGGCATGGTGTTGTTCGTCCTAAATTAGTTTGGAATACAGAATTTATTCAACCTACGGTGCAGGAGTCCTTTGAGATCACCTATGGAAAATAAGGAACAATTTCTGAGGGAAAAAAACATCTTGGTATTCCCCTGTGGCTCTGAAATTGGTTTAGAAATCCATAAGGCCCTTTCATATTCCACTCATGTTGAAGTATTCGGGGCGTCCAGTGTGTCTTCAAATCATGGGAAATATGTTTACAAGAATTATATCGAAAAAGTACCTTTCGTTGAAGACGATGAATTTATTGATAAACTCAATTTGTTAATTGATAACCATAAAATTGATTTTGTATTCCCGGCTCACGACAGTGTAGTCTTAAAATTAGCGGAAAGCCAAAATGAACTCCATTGTAAAGTAATTGGCTCTCCTGTTGAAACCTGCCGAATTTGCAGATCAAAAAAATTAACCTATGAAACTTTTATATCTCTATTGGCAGTACCAAAAACATACAAAAGGCTAGACAACGACATAGAATTCCCTATTTTTCTTAAACCCAGCGTGGGGCAAGGTTCCAAAAGTACCTTTATAGCAAATTCAAAGGAAGAAGTATCGTTTTGTCTTGAGCAGAATAATTCTTTATTATTATTAGAATTTCTTCCCGGCAGGGAATATACAATAGACTGTTTTACTGACAGACATGGCGTTTTGCGTTTTGCTGGAGGAAGAGAAAGACTACGCATTTCCAATGGAATAAGCGTCGACACTTACCCTGTATTTACCGATGAAAGATTTAAAAAGCTGGCAGATACGATAAATAAAACCCTAAAATTTCGAGGTGCATGGTTTTTTCAGGTCAAAGAAAGAAGCGATGGTGAATTGGTTCTTTTGGAAATAGCTCCACGTATCGCCGGAGCAATGGGGCTTTATCGAAATTGTGGAATAAATATGCCTTTGCTAAGTGTTTTTGATGCCCAGAATATGGATGTAGAAATATACTACAACAACTATTTAATAGAAATGGACCGTGCACTTATCAATCGATTTACGGTAAAGCTTGATTATCAACATGTCTATATTGATTTAGAGGACACCGTAATATTAAATAACAGAGTTAATATTTGGATTATTGCATTCCTTTATCAATGTTTAAATAAAGGAATAAAAATTCATTTGATATCTCGCCACCGTGGTAATATTGAAGAAACTCTCCAAAAATATCGTTTGGAATCCATCTTTGATACTGTTACAAATATAAACCAACTTGAAGAAAAAAGTGATTATATAAAAGAAAGCCCAGCAATTTTTATTGATGACTCCTTTTCTGAAAGGAAACAAATATTTGAAAAGAAAGGCATTCCCACTTTTGATATAAACTCTATCGAATGTTTGTTAGATTGGAGAGTGTAAGATTAGTAGCGATAAAACTATTAGTGTTGTAGATGAAAACAATCTGAAAATTATTAGAGAGAATGTATCAAAATTTCTGATGAAATGTGCTAAAAAGTACGATAGACTGGGTTCTTTACTCGACATCGCTCCGCAGAATCACAAAGGTGCTGCTTCGTTTTTTAAACAAACTAAAATTTCTACTTTGGATATTGATCCAAATTCAAAAGCAACGTATATAGCAGATATCTGTAAAACAAACCAAGAAATTATTCCAGATGATAGTTTTGATCTGGTAATTTGTACTGAAGTATTAGAACATACATTAGATCCTTTTGCTGTAATAAAAGAAATAAAAAGAATTTTAAAACCCGGGGGTTTTACTTTCATTTCCGTTCCTTTCAATTTCCGAATTCATGGACCGTTACCAGACTGCTGGAGATTTACAGAACATGGCCTCAGAACCCTCTTGAAAGAATTTAATATTATCAGTTTAGAAACTGTTGAAACATGTGATAGAGATTTAATGCCGATTCATTACACTGTAATAGCACAAAAACCAAAAACAGTTTAGAAAATGAATACATCATACCCATTTGAAAAACCAATCTACATCACCCGCCCTCTTTTACCCGATTTAAACGAGGTGAAAAAAAAACTCCAGGAAGTGTGGGATTCTCAGTGGCTCACAAACAACGGACCTCAACATCAATTATTTGAGGGAAAATTAAAAGAAGTATTGAAAGTTCCTTGTCTGTCCTTATTCAATAATGGAGCAATTGCCCTTATTGTTGCCTGCCAGAGCCTTCGCCTTTCTGGCGATGTCATTACCACCCCTTTTACCTTTCCGGCAACACCACATGTCTTGATGTGGAATAATATACGCCCTATATTTTGCGACATTGACCCTGTTACCATGAACATCGATGCCAGGAAAATTGAATCAATGATTACTCCACAAACGACCGCTATTTTGGCCGTCCATGTCTTTGGCACGCCCTGCGACGTTGTTGCTATACAGCATGTCGCGGACCGATACGGACTCAAAGTGGTTTATGACGCCGCCCATGCCTTTGGCGTTGAGACTGGCGGAGTTGCAATTGGCACCTGTGGAGATATTTCAATGTTTAGTTTCCATGCTACGAAACTCTTCCATACTGCAGAAGGCGGTGCGCTTACCTTTAAAGATAAGAATTTAAAATCCCGCATTGATTTATTGAAAAATTTTGGCATTAAAAATGAGGAAGAAGTGGTAATGCCCGGCATTAACGGCAAAATGAACGAGATCCAGGCTGTTATGGGACTTATCCTGCTAGAGTACATTGAAGAAGAAAAGAAAAAACGGAAAAACCTTCTTGATACTTATAAAAAGTGTCTAAAGGGTGTGGAGGGGATATGTTTTTGTAGTAGTGCGTATGATAATGCGCCAGGCATCAAATCCAGCTATCAGTATCTTGTTATCCGCATAGATGAAAAACTCTTTGGGAAATCCCGTGATTATGTCTATGAGGAATTTAAAAAGTACAATATATTTACCAGAAAATACTTTTATCCCCTCTGCAGTGATTATACATGCTACCGACAATTACCCTCCTCTTCCTCAGCCAATTTACCAATAGCTCATAAAGTTGTAAAAGAGGTTTTATGTGTGCCATTTTATGGAGGGCTTTCTGTTGGAGACGTAGAGAGGATTTGCACTATTCTGAAAAGTTTCAGGTAATGGAAAGTTCATTATGAAGGTAAGCGTATTAACGATAACATATAACCATGAAAAGTACATTGCACAGGCAATAGAAAGTGTGCTGATGCAAGAAGTAAATTTCGATTATGAACTGGTTATTGGAGAGGATTGTTCTACGGACAGGACTAGAGAAATAGTCGTGGAATATCAAAAAAAATACCCTAATAAGATACGATTATTGTTGAATGAGAAAAACATAGGTATGAACAGAAATTTTGTCCAAACCTATTATGCCAGTAAAGGACAATATATAGCATTACTAGAAGGGGATGATTACTGGACATCTCCGCACAAATTACAAAAGCAGGTGGATTTTCTAGATAACCATCAGGACTTTGTGATATGTTTTCATAACATGCAAACTATTTATGAAGATGGTAGTAAAGAACCAAGTCTTTCTAATTTAGAGCAGAAAGAGGTTTCTACAATTGAGGATTTATTCAAAGGTAATTTCATTTACACCGCTTCGTGTCTATTTCGTAATAAACTATTTGGAGAATTTCCTGAGTGGTACTTTACCTTGCCATTTGGAGACGACTCATTACATATATTAAATGCTGAGCATGGGAAAATAATGTTTATTAATGAAGTAATGGGAGTATACAGGATTCATAGAGGTGGTGTATGGTCAAGAATGATGTATTTTGACCAAAAGGATAGAGGATTAATTAATATAATGATTATAGATAATATGAAAATCATAGATAGGTACTTTAAGAATAAATACAGACGTGTTATACGAAAGGCATTAATCCCACATTACTTATTGGTGATAAATGAATTAATTAGTGAAGGCAACCATAAAAAAGCAAAGTTTTATATCTGTCAATTGAGAATCATAGTTAAGTATTTTAATTACAAATATGGAAACACCCTCGTTCAGGGAAAATTGCTTACACGTTATGTTTTACTTATAAATGAACTAATTAGTAAAGGCAATCATAAGGAAGCGAAGTTTTATATCTTTCAATTCTTAAAATTGGGGTTTTGGCGCTACACATCAAAGAAATATTTATTAATCTTTCTCTTTAGGTTGGTTTCTCCAAAGAGTTATCAAACCTTAAAGTATATTAATAGAATACGGAAATCTTTTTATAAGAAATTGTTTTTCAAACAGCTTATTTAGGGGATAAATACATTTGCCCTGTTTGTAAGACTTCTGTGGCATATTTTAATCGTTTTCCGGACTATTATTTTAAAAAATTTGATAAACATCAGTTTATTCATTCAATTTTTGCGATGGAAACCCTTTATATTTTAAATTATTCATGTCCTGCCTGTGGTGCCTCTGACAGAGACAGATTATGTGCGCTTTATCTCACGAATAAATTTGATGCAATTAACAAATGTAAATCTTATGACAAATATAAGGTTTCCTGGAAGGTAACCAATTCCGTGCTGGCGAATGAATTGCTCTTGCGTGAGGTATTAAAAACAGTTCCTTATATAAAAGGGCGGTTGCTTGACATCGGTTGTGGCGAAAAACCGTACAAGGATATTTTTTCTTCA
>JAHFOX010000093.1 GCA_023261445.1 Planctomycetota bacterium | reverse complement strand
TAACAGGAAACAGTCAAAAGCTTATTTGTGTTCAACAACCGAATCTTGTGCAGTCCTATCCTCCTGCCTGAAACTCTTTAAATACTTGAAGTAGTCCCCATCCGTAGTAAGAATGAAATGTGTTTGTTTATCAAAGGTTGATTCATAGGTTTCCAGTGTTTTAGTAAAGGAGTAGAATTCGGGCGCCTTTTCGTATGCCTCGGCATAAATTTTTACCGCTTCGGCATTTGCTTGCCCTTTGATTTCCTCTGCTGTTCGATACCCTTCCGATTCAATGCGTTCCAGTTCTCTTTTCATAGAACCCAGGATTTCTGCCTCTTCTCTCCGTCCCTCTGATTCGTACTTGTTGGCAATTCGGATACGTTCGGACCGCATCCGGTCATATATCTTAGGAATGACGGCCTCGACGTAATTAATGTACTTTACCCGAACATCAACCAGTTCTATTCCGTAACGACCTTCCAGCGCACGTGCAGCCATTTTCCGGATCTCTTCAACAATCTTATCGCGCCCCATCGTAATCAATACCTTTTTAATATCTTCCGCCTCTTCCAGTTCTTTTGTTGTGTATTCCAGCTTACGGTTGGTATTCCGCAAGACTTCCTTTAAGGTATAAGCGCTAACCACGTTTTTAACCGCCGATTCGATTACCTCATCCAGCACACCCTGACCGCGCGCCTCCGTTCCCAGTGATGTATAGAATTTGAGGGTGTCTGTGATTTTCCATCTTGCCCATGTACCTACACCGATATTTTCCTTGTCCCTCGTCAGGATATCGCTCGGTTCCCCGCTCCACTCCAATAATCGTTTATCAAAATATCTGACCTCTTGAATAAACGGTGTTTTTACATAAAGTCCAGGTTTTGTAATCATTCGAACAGGCTTTCCAAATTGCGTAATAACAGCCTGCAACCGTACGTCCACAACATATAATGATGCCTTTAAACATATCAACACGGCAGCCACAGAAATGATTGTAATGATGATAACTGGTTTCTTCATTTTTTTATTCCTTCCTCGTTAATCTCAAACATAGGCAGGAGACCTTTTAAGTCTTTGTCAATTATGTACAACCTTTCACACTTAGGGATAACCTTTGACATGGTTTCCAGAAAGAGCCTGCGTCGCGTCACGTCTTCGGCCTTTTTGTATTCTTCATAGACAGCCAGGAATGCTTTAATATCTCCCGTGGCTTCATTGACCCTTCTGATTCGGTATCCTTCAGCCTCTTTGATGACCTGTTGTTTTTTCCCTTCGGCAGCGGGCAGTATCTTATTCTTTTGCCCTTCTGCTTCATTAATAATTCTGTCCCTTATTTGAATTGCCTGATTCACGGCATTAAAGGCGTCTTTTACAGGTTCTGGCGGGTTTACCCCCTTGAGCAGTACCGTCTGAATGTCAATACCGCATTTATAACTGTCCAAAATTCTCTGAATATCTTCTTTGGACTTTTGTTCGATCTCCGTTCTGCCAATGGTCAGCACCTCATCAATAGAGCGATCCCCAATGAGTGTGCGCATAACTGCCTGCGAAACGACACGTATAGTTTCACTGACATTTCTTACATTAAAAAAATAATCTTCCAGCGCCTTTATTTTATAACGAATAACCCAATGCACCTCCGCGCAGTTAAGATCGCCTGTAAGCATTAATTTTTCTTCTCTCGCATCAGGGTATTCGTAGTCAATCGTACTGGAAAAACCTCGCTGTTCTGTCCTGAATCCAAATTCCTCGTTATAAATGCGTTTAACCTCCCCTTTGAGCACCTTATCAATGCCGTAAGGAATCTTGGTATGCAAACCAGGTCCCACAGTCTCTGTGTACCGTCCAAATCTCAAAATCACAGCTTCTTCATTAGCTTTAACCGTAAAAAAGGCAGTATATCCTGTAACGATGACAAAGATAATAATCAGGAATGGCGGTATAAATTTTTTAATTGATCCCCATGGGATATCCTCGAAACGTATGTCTTGTGGTCTTTTGTATGGTCCGTAGTCGGGCATATTATTCCCTCCTTATAAAATTTTAGTGATTTCATCTACCGTGAATGTCGGCATTTTTATGAGCTTACCTTTTTTTAAAAGTTTTAATCCATTACTTTTTTTGGTAAGCCTTCCTATCGGAGTACATACTATACCATTCTTTGCGAGCATGGCAATAACTTCTTTTGTGTCTTTTGGATCGAGTGCAATCAACAAAGCCCCCGATGCGATGAGACCGAGGGGCTGGATATTATACAATTCACAAATTTGTTTTGTTTCTTTGTAACACGGAATCTTCTCCGCATCAATAATTACCCCTGTCTCTGATACCTTGGTAAGTTCCAGAATACCTGTAGCCAGCCCTCCTTCCGTTGGGTCGTGCATGGCGTGGATTTTGGCAACTTTATTGGCTAATAAGGCGTCTTTGACTATACTCAATCCCGGTTTGTTTATAAATGTCTGCGCCCTTTTAACAAATTTTTCGCCAAATTGCCTCCTGATTTCTATTGCCCTTTCTTGGGCAATAATAGCCGTGCCTTCAATGGCAATACCTTTTGTAAGCAAAAGGTCGTCTCCGGGACGCGCGTTGGTATTTACTACAAGTTTATCCTTTCCCACCTCACCTAACATGTGACCAATAATAATTGGCCTGTCAATTTTAGATGAAACCTCCGTATGACCACCGCATAGTGTGATATTGAGTGCTTGAGCCGCTTTAACAATATCACGAAATATTCGCGTAACCAGTTTTGCATCAGTCTTTCCTTCTGGCAGCAATGCCGTTGCAAGAAACCACTTCGGAATCGCCCCCATTGTGGCAATATCATTGGCATTTACATTGACGGCGTACCAGCCGATGCGGTGTGTGGTAAAGGTAACAGGGTCTGTCTTGGCTACGAGATACTTTTCCCCAAAATCAATGACAGCTGCATCCGCGCCAATCCGTGGACCTATAATGATTCTGGAATCCTTTATGGGATTTGATTCAAAGAGTCTTTCGAGCAGTCTAAAATCAGGTTTCCCTACAGGAAAATATTTCATAGTTTGGACATGCAATAATCAAGATAAGATATCGCGAATATCCTTTAAACCGATCTGTTCGCGGCTCATAAAGGGTTCGCCGTAATCAACCCGTATCAGATTGCCATAATACTGATTTTTTGCAGTGATTGTATGACTAATATATTTCCAACGTGCATCATCATAGGCAAACTGTGATTGATAAACCCTGGCGATTTGCAGTTTCATTTCAAATTCTCTGCTGATGTCCAGAATAAATGAGGGTATGACATGTACGCGGAAGTGGGAACAAAGGTAATAAAAGATATGTGTCGGATAACAGGGTTCTCCGGGAATATCGGATTTTGTCAGTTTTGCATAGAATCGAGCCGCCTCGCCAATCTGCGTAGTTTGAATGTGGTCAGGGTGGGCATCAATCCAGTAAGGAAGAAAAAGAATTTGTGGTCGTATTCTTCGAATCGCGGCAGCGGTCTTTTTGCGGGCTTCTATGCTGTCCATAAGGTAACGGTTCGGCAAGTCGAGCACCGTTCTGCTCTTTATACCAAGTAATTTGGCTGATTGCTCCCATTCTTTTTTTCTAATCTCTGGACCGCCGTGTGGAGTAGGTTCGCCATTGGTCAGGTCAAGGATGTGGACATCATATCCAAGCGAAACTAATTTTAGAATGCTCCCTCCCATACCGCCTTCCACATCATCAGGGTGAGGGCCTATAGCAAGAACGGTTATCATATTATACTTTACCCCATAGTAAAAAGAGAATAATATCTTGAGACGTTACAGTATAATATGGCAACCTTTACACTAATTCAAGCAAGAAATCAGTAAAGAAATAAGGTTTAGCAATACAATGTAATCCTTCCTAAAGCGCTACATGCCCATCAGTCGTATTTATTATTTACCCTCCACAGATTCAGGGCGTATTAACTATTTAATCCAAGAGGAACTTTCTTGTTTTTGAATAGGAAACGCCTGCGTTGTTAAAGAAAAATGTTGCTGTAAAAGGCGTACTAATTTAAAATAAGGCGACAAAAACGTGCTATTAGCCATTAATCAGAACAACCTTTTCCCAGAAAAGAGGAATAACTAATGATACAGAAAACACCAATCGTTATTGACTTTGATGGCACTATCTGCGAGCATAAATTCCCCGATATAGGCGAACCTACGCCCGGCGTGAAGGAGGCGTTAGAAACTTTAAGAACTGCCGGATTCCATATCATTATCCATACATGTAGGACGGCATCCTATTGGAAAGGTAAAATCCCGAGCAACCAGCCAAAGTTAATTGAAGGATTTATGAAATATCACAAGTTGCCATATGATATGATATGGGCGCCTGATAAACCCGTCGCCTTTGCATATATTGATGATAAGGCTGTACGTTTTAATAATAACTGGAAAGAAATTACAGACAATATTCAAAATTACATAAAACAGCCTGAAGGCTAATCAAAACCCCACACTGAAAATCTAAATAAATAGACTCCTGTCTAAAATTCTCGATGAAAACATACGGTAGTTTAGAATATTTTACTATTACGGTTGTTTTGTAACTACTAGCTTCAACAACAACTATGACATATTAAATTGTTATCTTTAAAGCATCCCCTTTGGCATAATAGTTGATGGTATAATCTATTAACCGCCATGATGAGAAAGGATAGCAATAAAGTATTTTTAACAATATTTTTAATCCCACACATATTTATTCACACGCTCTCTTATGAAAGGAAATCAATTAATGAACAAAGATATTGAAAATCTAAAATTGGCAATACAAAAGAAAGAGCTTGGCATTGAACGATATAGCGACCAGATTAAGGCGTTGGAAGACCCACAAATCAACGCCTTACTAGAAGGCATTTTGCATAACGAGATACGTCACAAATCAGAGCTGGAAGACCATTCGAACAGGCTATCTTAACCATGAATCAAAAACATAACCTGTTATGGAGAGATAAATGTTCACCTGTGGCTAAGAGTTTTTAATATTAATTAACAAAAAGGAGATGCTTTATGAGAGAGGGGTATAAGTCTGTATTAGAATTTTTGGAAGCTGATTTAGAAATAGAAGAAGAACAGGAACATTTATACAACCAGTTGGCTACAGTTTCAAAAGACGCTAAGGTAAAAGAAACATTTCAACATTTAGCGAGAGCATCAAAAGGTCACAAGGAAGCTGTCGGCAGGATTGTAAGAGATATCGAATCAGATAACCATGATGTGAGTTTTTATTGCTGCGTGTGCGGCTGGGAGATCAATTTTGGAAAGATGCCTTCTGTCGGAAATGAAGAACGGTGTCCGTTGTGTTGTCAAAAATTTGCTCTTGTAAATGTGGATGATGATTATACTATAAAATTTCTCCCACAATAAATTATTGACAATTTGTGATTTATGATGTTCGCCATTCCAGTCTCAGTCTTAAATCTAAGGTTGTAACTCTAAAATGTTTTTATCTGGTCTGTTTTGGTCGGGGGTATAAAATGAGTGGACATTTAAAGGATATAAAATCAACCGCACTTCAATTGGAAATGGATGGTATAAAGTTTTATAACGATTTGGCAGATAAAACCCTCCATCCCATGGGAAAGGCTATGTTCAAATCATTTGTAGAAGATGAAAAATTACACGCCAAAAGGCTTAAGGCTTTGCTATCTACTTACAAAGAAGCAACCCAAACAAAGGAAAAGGATGAAAAAAATCCTAAAGAAAGATTAGCTACTATATTTAAAAACATGGGGGGCGAACTAAGAAAGAAGGTGAACCCCAATACTAACGACATTGAGGCTGTTAAGCTGGCTATTGGAGTTGAAGAAAACGGAATTACTTTTTATGAACAAGCCAGTAAAGACACAAAAGATGCAAAAGAGAGCGAGACCTACAAATTTCTTGCTGGCGAAGAAAAAACACATTTGAATATATTAAAGAATACGCTTAAATATCTTGAAAATACGGAAATGTGGGAAGCTGAGAACGAAGGACGCATCTATGACATGTGGATGAACACAGTTAACAAAAAAATATGAATAATAAAAAAATTGAAACGTTTCGCATAGAAAAAGATTATTTAGGTGAAATGCAAGTCCCTAAAGATGCTTACTATGGGGTTCAAACTTGTCGAGCCATTGAGAACTTCCCCATAAGTGGCCAGATGTCTCAGCCGGTATTTACCATGTCTATTGTGCAAATAAAAAGGGCGGCTGCGATGGTGAATGTAGAGCTTGGCTGTCTCGATAGCAAGATGGGCAATATGATTATTCTGGCATGCGATCGTATATTGAACGGTGAGTTTCAGAATCAATTCTTAGTGGATGTGTATCAGGCAGGCGCTGGAACGTCCCACCATATGAATGTAAATGAGGTTATCGCCAATATTGCGATTGAAATGCTTGGCGGCACGAAAGGGGATTATTCGGTGGTGCATCCAAACGATCGTGTTAATTACGGACAGTCCACAAATGATGTCTATCCCACCGCCATGCGGATTGCAGCACTGCTATTATCTAAAAAGCTCATCAAAAATCTAAATGCCTTAACTGAGGCCTTTGGCAATAAGGCAAAACTATTTGACTCGGTTGTGAAATCCGGTCGTACACACCTTCAGGATGCCGTGCCTATTCGTATGGGGCAGGAATTTTCAGGTTATACAGCATCCCTGCTTAAAGCAATCACTGGAATTGAAAAGGCGGGGGAATTGTTAAAAGAATTGGGACTCGGCGGAAGCGCCGTAGGTACCGGAATCAATACCCATCCTGAATATGCCAGCAAGGTAGTTGAAAAACTCAGAAAGATGGCAAATCTCGATCTCCGTGAGTCAAAGAATCGGTTTGAAGCCATGCAAAGCAACGCCCCTTTTGTTGAATACTCTGGCGCCCTTCGCACATTATCTGTGGAACTTATCAGAATTGCCAATGACTTGAGGCTGATGAATTCTGGACCAAATACAGGATTGGCAGAAATCGAACTACCTGCGGTACAGCCGGGGTCTTCTATTATGCCAGGGAAAGTCAATCCTGTTATTCCTGAAATGTTGAATATGGTGTGTTTTTCGGTTATAGGCAATGATGTCTCAATTACAATGGCAGCACAGGCGGGACAGTTCGAGCTTAATGTTATGATGCCTGTAATCCAATATAAATTGCTCGAATCCATCCTTATCCTTACCAATGCAGTTAAAG
>JAHFOX010000125.1 GCA_023261445.1 Planctomycetota bacterium | reverse complement strand
GCATGAGAAGGTAATTGAATTCTTTGATAAGGCCCTTTCTATTCTCCGTGATGTCTATGGGGAAAGGCATCCCCATGTGGCAACATGTTTAAACAACCTGGGCGTGGCATGGAATGCACTGGATAAGTATGAGAAGGCAATAGAATTCTATGATAATGCCCTTTCTATTGACCGTGAGGTCTATGGCGAAAGGCATCCCAATGTTGCAAGAGATTTAAACAACTTGGGCGTGGCATGGCGTGATCTGGGTAAGTATGAGAAGGCAAGGGAATATTTAACTGTGTCCTATAAGATGCGCGTGGAGATGTTGGGGGAGAATCATCCCAATACCCTGAAGGCTAAAAGAAATTTAGACTCGATCCCAAAGTAATTATGGAACGCTGATTACGTATTTGTGTTTTTGTGGTGTTACCCATTTTTCGTTCTCCGTATTCTCTGTGCCTCTGTGGTTAAACCCCCTGAAAAATATTAGTGGGAAAAAGGGCGTGGAAACTTGATAGGATATTTTAATTAAGGCTACGAGGAAGGTTAAAGAAAATGCGGCAGAAAATGGGATGTTTCTCCAATTAATTCAATGTCTTTACGGTGCCCACAGGTACATAAAAGACGGCGTGCCTGACCTGACGAATGTTTTTAGGTCAATGTTGAGGAGGTTAATTGTGCCAAAACCTGGACTGCTGAGTTGTGAGTAAATGTTATTTTTGTATGTTCCCGGTCTGTGATATATGACAACACGCGCCTTTGTTAATCCAGATTCTTTCTTGGCTAATTCAATAGCTTCATCAAGATATCCGATTTGGTCTATAAGCCCGTATTCCAATGCCTGCCGGGCGGTATAAATCCTTCCATCGGCAAGCGATTTGAGTTTTTCAGGAGTTAATTCCTTTCTGTTCTCCGCGATGACTGACAAAAACCTTTCATACATGTTATCCATTACACCTTGAAATATCTTCCGTTCTTCATCCGTCATTGTTCTCAAAGGTGAGCCCATGTCCTTATGTTCACCGCTTTTTATGGTGGTATCTTTTATGCCTACCTTTTGCAAAAGTCCTTCTAAGTTGAGATTGAGCATTATAACGCCGATACTGCCTGTAACAGTCGTAGGATGCGCTATAATCTTATCTGCTGAAACGGCTATGTAATAGCCACCAGACGCCCCCAAATCCATAATGCAGGCGACAACCTTAGTCCCCGTATTTTTCTTAAATTGCTCAATCTCGTGATAAATCATATCTGAAGCGGTGACCGTTCCGCCGGGGCTGTTGATACGCAGGATAACGGCTTTGATGCGTTTATCCTTTGCCGCCTTTTTGAGTTCTTCTTTGATACGCGCAACCATATCCGGTTCCCCAGAGAGACCGGCAATGCCTCGTTTTTCCTCCTCAGAAATGATACCGGAAATATCAACTACCAGTATCTTGTCTTTCCCCTTTCCCATAATCGCTGTTTCTTTGAGCGGTGCAACAGGCGGAACGAGGGAAACAGATATGAAACTGCAACCCGAAGAAAAGAGTAAACAAAGACTGAAAATGCAAATAGAAATAATAAGAAAACGATTGTTTTTAGCGGTTTTCATACGAATATATTTTTAATTGTTTTTATAAGATTTTAAAGACATGCTGCTGCTAAATTAGGTTTTGTTTTGCAATGCAAAATAAAACGACTTTGCCTTTTTCTGTCATTTTTCTCATGGATTCCCATTTTCATGGGAATGACAAAAGAGAGGGTGTTGAAATTCCTATACATTGAATTATGACTTCGGCAACTTTAACGATTGCCCACGAAATACACGAAAGGTCACAAAACTTTTTTTAATCGAGTTCAGGAATTATACTCTTTCGTGATTTTTCGCGTATTTAGTGGGTTTTAAGTAAGTTTTAAATTCCTATACATGAACATCGGCTGGTGCAACCTCATAAAGTGCTTGTAATCTTTTTCCATTCTATTTATTAAGTTTCCAGTCTTCCGATGCGGGATGTTTTTCCCGAAGCGAGCTGATTTCTTTTGCTAACTGTTCCTTTTCCTGAACTAGAGCCTGACGCACCTGCATTAGTTCTTGATTTGCGCGCGACAATTCATTTATTCTTTCTTCAAGTTCCTTTGCTTTTTTTAAATGAATTTCAGTCTGTGATTTTTGTCCCTCATACTTCGATGCCATATTGACGGCAAAAAAAAGACACATCACGCAAAATAATACAGCGCCTATTTTTAGGTATTTTGATGCTTTATGGTTGAGTTGTTTCATGTCCAAATTATTCCAGAAAGCATTTTTGAAGTCAATTGCAAACTATTTAATATTCCACAGGCGAAGTACGCAACGAATTATTTACAAATTTTTCTTATTTTTACAGTCATTTATCTTGACTGAAATATATAAATTTGATATGAAAGTATAATTCAAATTTAACTTTGAAAGAAGGTAAAATATTTATGACAGAGTTAATCAGTAAACTTGAACTAAAAAAGGTTAATCAAGCAGTACAAAAAATGCAACAGCTAGCCCAGAAGATAGATATATTCTGTTCTGCTCTTTTATTTCAGGCACAGAGAAGGATTCACTATGTCTTCAATAAACGCGAAATTTACACCTCCATAAAAAAGCGAAAAGGAAACTGTTTGCGTTGCGGCAGGTGTTGCCATGCATCTTTAAAATGCCAGCATCTTGAGTATGACGAAAACGGCCTCTCATTGTGTAAGGTGTACGATCGGAAGCCGACAATGTGTTCACTCTATCCTTATAATGAGAACGATTATTTTTACCACATTAAACCTGCCTGTGGTTACAACTACGATACATGAATATGATAACGTATACTCCTCTCCAACTTCAGCATTCAAACATACGGTAAATTGAAAACTGCAATGGCTGAGAAGACAAGTGAAAACACCACGCAAAAAGGGAAAAACACTTTTAGTAACATAATGAAGGTACTTGGATCCCTTGCTATTTTTATTCCTTTGATGACAGGTATCTTCCAATATCGGGTTTCTATCCACCAAAAGCTCGATGAAAATTTTCGCTCTATAGCTGAAGAGCTATATTCAAAGGATAGTGAAAAGCGCGTTGCCGCTGCTTCAAAAATGAGTACATTTCTTAGTAAGGGTATTTTTAAAAATGAATATTATTACGAAACGATTGATATCCTTATAAACAGATTGTCTATTGAAGTTGACTACCATGTGGTAAAT
>JAHFOX010000124.1 GCA_023261445.1 Planctomycetota bacterium | reverse complement strand
GGCGGTTGTGTTGCTGTGTGTCCTACTGGAGCCTGGCAGGATAGAACGCTGGGATTTAGTGGCAGGCCGTGGGAATTCAAAAAAATTCAGACAATTTGTCCTTACTGTTCTGTCGGTTGTATGATTGTTTTAAATACAAAAATGGAAAGTGTGCGGCGCGTAACCTCCGATGATTATCTAGGAATAAACGAAGGCAATTTATGTGTTAAAGGCAGATTTGGGCATGAATTTATCCATGCTGCAGAACGCATAAAAACACCGTTAATCAGAAAGAATGGCGAATTATATCCCACTTCATGGGATGAAGCAATTGAACATGTAGTAAAAAGATTCCAGCAAATTATAAGTGAACATGGAGGTAAAGCAATAGGCGGCATTGGTTCAGAAAAATGCACGAATGAGGACAATTACCTGTTCCAAAAATTTTGCAGATCTGTGCTGAAAACTAATAATATTGATAATCTGTCCAATATAAAGTCGCCCTTTCTGAATGAACTGATTTATGAATCAGTTATTAATGGAATTGCATCAACATCACTGAAGGAAATAGAGAACGCAAATACCATCTTTTTTATAGGCGCTGATGTAACAGAGGCACACCCGGTAATTGGAAGCATGGCAAGAAAAGCCATAAGATTAAACAATGCTAATCTCATTATTGCCAATGTAAGAAATGTTTTATTTAACAGCACCGCCAAAACCGATATTCGCTTAAGATATACATTGGGAAGCCAATTGGCATTAATTAATGCCTTAATCAAAGTCGTCATTGGTGAAAAACTTGTTAACCTAAAAAAGGTAAAGGCAGCAACGGGCAATTTTGATGAATTATGTTCATCGCTTGATAAGTTTAGCATAGAAAAGGCTTCTAAATTAACTGGTATTACAGAAGAAACAATAAGAAACGCCTCGTTATTGCTCGCTAACCCGGGTAATTGCTGTATCGTTTGTGGTAAAGACATAGAAGAGGATCCGCTTGGTAAGGATACAATAAAAGCAGTGATGAACCTCTGCGTGCTTATCAATGCCAATCATGGCGCAAATACTAATAATACAAAGGCTTCTCTCTTGTTTGCAAGGTCCAATTGCAACTCGCAGGGTGTAAATGATATGGGGGTCGTCCCGGGATTTTTCCCTGGATACGTTGATATAAACGATGCGGCTAGTAGAGAAAAGCTGGGAAAATTATGGGATGTAAAACTTTCCGATGATATTTTAAAGAAAGACCCTCTGAATGTTTTTGATCTTGCATTAAATAACAAGTTGAAAGCAATCTATGTTATGGGGGAAAACCCTGTCGTAAACTACCCTAATGGTAAGGAGATCAGGGAGGCATTCAAAAAGATTGGTTTTATCGTTGTTCAGGATACCTTCTTGACGGAAACAGCACAATTGGCAGATGTTGTACTTCCCACTGCAACATTTGCTGAGAAGGAAGGCACATTCACAAACATGGGAATGATAGTACAACGGCTAAACAAAGCCATTCTGCCCGTGGAAAGCGCCAAGCCTGATTGGCAAATTATTTGTGACATGGCTAAAAAGATGGGACAGCATTATACATATATATCTCCTCCGGATATTTTAAGTGAAATAGAAACTGTGGTTCCAATATACTCCGGAATTAATTATAACCGTATAAAGAGAAAGGGATTCTCTTGGGGAGATTCTTTTACGAGTGAGGGTAAATTAAGTAAGTATAAGTTTAGCATCATTCAATCCGAACCTTTATATGTAAAAAAGAGTAAGGATTTCCCGTTTGTATTACTTACCGGTGCAAGCCTGAATCATCAGGGAACCTTTTCCAGATATTCAAAGTCCCTCACTATGGTTGCGCCTGAATGTTTTATTGAAATAAATAGTAAAAACGCACAAGAAGCAAATATCCATGATGGGGATATGGTGGTGATAGAATCCATACAAAACAAGATGATGCTTAAGGCAAAGATTACAGATAAAACGCCCGAAGGTATAGTTTTTGTTTCTGAAGACCATGAGTGGGTGCCTGTTAATTTTTTGCGTGACAGGGCATATACTTCTGTAAAGATTTATGCACCTCCAGCCGGACAAAACGTTTGAAACTGTAGATTGAGCAAGAAAAATCTAAGTTCTTTTGTGATACCTGATATAGTCGAGGGTAAAGATATGTCAAAAAATGGACAAGCATATTTTTGTGAAATCTGCAGACAAAAAATAGTTGTTACCGAAGAGGGATTTGGCGTGCTGGTATGCTGCGGACAGGAAATGAAACTTGTTGGAGTTAAGGGTATGATGGCAACTTGGACAACAGCTTATACTAAACCCAAAGACGGAGTACCTTTTGTATGTAACATATGTAAACAGAAGATAAAAGTTATTGTTGAAACAACAGGCATATTAGAGTGCTGCGGTCAGAGAATGCAGTGTGAAGAGATAACTAAATGAATAAAGAGTTACTTATTTATATCATAATTGCCTGCGTAAAGATCTTTCTGGTGTTCAGCGTGATCCAGATTATGATTATCTCTATGATTTGGCTCGAAAGAAAGATTATGGCGCACATGCAAGTCCGTCTGGGACCTATGCGTGTCGGCCCGCATGGGTTATTACAGCCGATTGCTGATGGTATAAAGCTGTTGTTTAAAGAAGATATTATTCCACAAAATGCAAGCAAGCTTCTCTTTGTGCTGGCGCCTATGATGACCTTGATTCCAGCCCTAATTACCTTTGCCGTCATTCCATTTGGGGATAAGGTGAAGATTTTTGGGCACAACATAGACCTTGTAATAACAGATATCAACGTAGGGTTTCTTTACATATTTGCCGTGTCTTCATTGGGTATTTATGGCATTGTGATGGCTGGCTGGGCATCGAATAACAAGTACTCATTATTAGGCGCTATAAGGTCTTCGGCACAAATGATTAGTTATGAATTGACACTTGGTCTCTCCCTTATCGGCGTTGTTATGTTGACAGAATCTTTAAGCATGGTGGACGTTGTAAATGCTCAGTCGAAATTATGGAATATTATATTGCAACCTATTGGGTTTTTTGTTTATGTCACCAGTGCTATTGCGGAGGTCAACCGTTGTCCTTTTGACTTGCCAGAAGCGGAATCAGAGCTTGTGTCGGGATACCATACTGAATATAGCAGTATGAAATTCGCTATGTTTTTCATGGCTGAATATGCCAACATGATCACCGTATCTGCCATTGCAGTGACCTTTTTCCTGGGTGGATGGCACGGAC
>JAHFOX010000092.1 GCA_023261445.1 Planctomycetota bacterium | reverse complement strand
ATTGAATTTGAGGAGCAAGGGATTCCATTTGAATCTTACAAAGAACTAAAGCTCAAATACAGAAGTAGACAATTAAAGCAGACGTATAAACCAGATTTTGTATGTTATGACAAGATTATTGTCGAAATCAAAGCAGTTTCTAACCTTACGAATGAGCATAGAGCACAAATTCTGAATTACTTAAATACCACTGAATTAAAATTAGGTATTCTCGTAAACTTTGGGCATTACCCCAAATTGGAATATGAACGATTTGTGTTAACAGATGAAAGGCCAATGGATGTACCATGTTAAAGTAGATAATTTTTTGGTGTCTTTTCGTGTATTTCGTGGGTTATAAAGAATATGTTTACTAAATTTCAAAAAAGTTTCCAAACAGGCGTAGTTACTTCTTCCTATCCACTCAGGAAAGAGATAACTCCTCTAAGATTTCGTGGAAGGATTGAGATAGACAATGAAAGGTGTAAGCAGTGCAATGCATGCGTGGAGGTATGTCCAACAAATGCCTATACATGGATAGAGGAAAAGGGAAAAAGATATTTGCAACTCTCTCATGCCAAATGTGTTTTTTGTGGGATGTGCGAGGAGGTATGTCCTTACAAGGCTATCACGATTACCAATGATTTCGAACTTGCATCAACAAATAAAGAGGTCCTTTTAGTCAAGGCAGGTGCTGACGTAAAAGAATCTGTAGAGGAATTAGGTCAGCGTCTTAAAGAAAAAATCTTTTCTGTATTCAGGCGCTCACTTCACGTTCGCGAAGTGGATGCCGGCTCTTGCAATGGTTGTGAATGGGAGGTTGTTGCCTTATACAACAGTCCAGTGCATGATTTACAGAGGTTTGGGATTGATATCGTTGCCTCTCCACGCCACGCCGATTGCCTGCTTGTTACGGGACCTCCCACCAGAAATCTTGAAACTGCATTAATAAAGACTTATCACGCCACACCGGAGCCCAGGATGGTTATTGCATTAGGCGCTTGTGCATGTAGCGGCGGTATTTTCAGTAATTGTTACGCTACAAAAAACGGGATCGACAATGTCGTTCCTGTAGATGCTTACATCCCCGGTTGTCCTCCACGGCCACAGGCTATTATATACGGATTCCTGCTTGCATTAGAAAGGATGCGAAAGTGAGTATCTTAGGTCGACAGCCTTTTTATCCGCCGTAAAGGCAATTCAGACTTCCTCATAGAAGCTCATTATTGCAAAAGGCTAATTGCATTGTAACAGAAATATTAAGAAAAAATGGAAATTATCTTGAATTTTATCTATTTATCTGGTTTAATTTGGCGATGTTTTTCTTGTAAAATTTGGTGTAGTATATGTTGTATTTGTATACCACTAAGAAGGAGCACACGAAGATGCAGTTTTTTTCTCATGTTAAGAACAACTGGAAATCGGGACTTACTATATCGCTAGTTTTTATTCCACTTTCTATATCATCTGTTATAGCCGTCAAATCTCCCCCCTTTCTTAAACGACTCGTACCGCGACGGGTATAATCACAGCCGTTTGTAGTACAATCCAACCAGACTTCACTGGTCGCTTTCATTTAATTCACCTTTGAAATGTGTTGTTTAAACTGATTATCAGCTACAGGGTTTCATTGGTAGATTTTCTTGACCGGGCTGGGCTTTAGTTGCAAAGGTCGTTTATTAAAATTAAATATTTTACTTTTATTAATCTAATAATTATTTGTTTACAATCTGGCAGGTTTACTCTGTCAGCCAGGAAATACCAAGGAGCGCACGAAAATGCAGTTTTTTTCTAGTGTTAAGAACAACTGGGAATCGGGTCTTATTGTATCGCTGGTTTCTATTTCACTTTCCATATCATCTGCTGTAGCCGCCAAATCTCCCCCTTTTCTTAAACGACTCGTACCGAGACGGGTATAATCACTGCCATTTGTAGTACAATCCGACCATGCCCCGCTGGTTGCTTTGATTTTGAGTGCTTCTGAAATATATTATTGAATCAATTATCAGCCATAGGGGTTTATTTTTGAGTTTTCCTGGCCACGCAAGAATTTGATAATTACGGAGTTGTTTTTTTAATTTTTAGCTTTATTAATTCTAAATTATTTATTTTAAATAAATTTTTATTAAAAGAAAGAAGGATATATGAAATTTTACAAAACAGATTCGTACAAGGAGGCTGCTCAAATGGCAGCTGAAGACGTTAACAAATGGAACGAAGAAGAGCGTCGCCAACTTGGATTGATTGCCAGTAAAGAACTTCCGGAAAATAAAAAGATTATAAATTTAAGCACCAGTGGAGATTGCCGAAATTTTGCCCTGGAAGGAGAAGTTTACCGTTTCCATAACTCTGCTCATGGAATGAATATTAAGAAACTTTTACCGTCACCATTGTCCCAATTCAGCGACGAACAACTTGCAAATGAACTTCGTCGGCGTGGATGGAACTACATTCTTACTGAAGTAACAGATCTTGAAATGATAGAAGGTCGCAAGATAAAAACAAGTAGCTTGTTTTAAAAACCGCAGGTTGAATGCAAGTGAAAGGGTCATTAACACTCATCTTGCATTCAACCAGTAACACCTATTTTTGCTTTATTTGCTGGAAAGAGATGACAAAACACATTATAGTAAATTCCAAAACTATTGATATTCTTGCAGTATTGATGCTTATATCGACTATTGTACTTATTGGTACAAGTCGTCTAAGAGTCAGCATATGGGCATATGCTATTCGTTCTTTTCTCTTGACGTTTGTTAGTGGACTTATCGCCTATTTCTCTGGTATTTACCATATTTTCATTGATACTGGAATTTCTCTGGTACTCAAAGTAATTATTATACCCGGTTTTCTCTTTTATATTGTTGACAAAACCAAGGTGAAAACAGAGGTAAGATCTATTATCAGTTATCCGTTATCGCTGGTAATCTCTTGTGGTCTTATTCTTATTGCATACTATGCAACTCAATCTATTATTAAGTCTGAAACTATCTTTATGCGGCATTGCCTTCCTGTTTCGCTTGCTATGATACTGCTTGGATTCTTTGTGATGGTCATTAGAAGACGATCTATTACCCAAATATTAGGGTTACTTGCTATGGAAGACGGGGTCTTTTTTGCTGCCTTGTCTACGTGTTATGGTATGCCTCTCCTCGTGGAGCTTGGAATATTTTTTGACATATTTTTGAGCGTAATTATTATGGGGATTAGTGTATATAATATAAAAACCTTCAGAGTTAAACACATACCTAAATAAAATGTATCTAGACTATGGGGTATAGAAATTAAAGTGACAAACTTTATCAATCTAGTATAATATTTAATCTAGGTTTTTGTGTTTTGATGGTGAATTACGCCTGACAGTAAGGAGAAAAAGAAGCTATGCAAAATAATAATGTTCTTTACGAAACGGCGCTCAAACAATTTGATACCGTCGCAGAGATACTGGAAATAGAAGACGGAATAAGGGAGCGTATGCGATTCCCAAAACGCTCCCTTATTGTTTCTGTGCCCGTTAAAATGGACAATGGTAAGGCGAAGGTATTTAAAGGTTACCGGGTACAACACGATATTACGCTCGGTCCATCCAAAGGCGGTATTCGATACCATCCCAATGTAGACCTTGAAGAGGTCTCTGCGCTTGCCATGTTAATGACATGGAAGTGCGCGCTTATGCACATGCCCTATGGCGGCGCAAAGGGCGGTGTTCAATGCAATCCGGAAGAAATGTCGCAGGGCGAGCTGGAGCGCATGACCCGTCGTTACACCACTGAAATTGTTCAAATTATAGGACCCGATAAAGATATTCCCGCCCCCGACCTCTATACAAACTCTCAAACTATGGCATGGATGATGGATACTTATAGTATGCAACAAGGCAATACTATTCTGGGTGTTGTTACGGGTAAACCTTTGTTATTAGGCGGTTCTTTGGGAAGGGCAGAAGGCACAGGTCGGGGAGTCTCCTATATGGTTATGGAAGCGGCGAGGGTATTATATAAGGAACTCCGTGGATTGCGTGTTGTTATTCAGGGATTGGGAAATGTTGGCTCTGTTGTTGCACGCGACCTGTACGATCAGGGGTGTAATATAGTAGCAGTGAGTGACGTTAGCGGTGGAGTGTATAATCCAAAGGGCATTATTGTTCCTTATCTGATGCATCATCTTAAAGAGCATAGGCATGTTTCAGGATTAAAGGAGACAGACGCTATAACAAATGAGGAACTATTTGAGTTGGACTGCGATGTTATTGTGCCAGCCGCCATAGAGGGACAAATAACGAAAAATAATGCCAGCGAGGTTAAGGCAAAGATTGTGGTAGAAGGCGCAAATGGACCGACAACGCCTGAAGCTGATAAAATATTGCAAGATAAAAAAGTGTTTCTGGTGCCCGATATTCTCGCCAATGCCGGCGGCGTAACCGTTTCGTATTTTGAATGGGTACAGGATATTCAGTACTATTTCTGGAGCGAAGAGGATATCCAGAAGAAGCTAAAAGATGTTATGATTGGCACTTTCAACAGGGTATTGGCGCTCTCTAATAAAAAGGGGGTGGACATGCGTACCGCCGCATTGATGCTGGGGATAGGGCGTGTGGCAGAAGCCAAGAAACTTAGGGGATTATATCCGTAATTAAAAGTTTTAACATTAACTAGTTTCATTTTTGTGGAAGTATTTGAAAATAAACAACGAGAAGATATTGCAGTAAAAAAAAGTCTCGATCTTTCTATCAAAGATGGTGTAGCGTTTGCCGCAACAACTGGATTTGGGGACAACTATATCAATCCTTTCGCCGTTGCTCTTGGCGCTACTAATTTCCAAATCGGCTTATTAAGTTCTTTCTCTCAGTTAGTTCCTTCACTTACACAACTCAAAGCCGCAGATGTTACTGAACGGATAGGGAGTCGAAAAAAAGTTATTGTACGTTCAGTCTTTCTTCAGGCATTTATGCTGCTTCCTATCGCAGCAGTTCCCTATCTGCCTCAATTCATTCAAGTAAATTCACTTATTTGCCTTTTCACATTGTATTTATTGTTTACTTCTTTTGCAGGTCCCGCGTGGGGATCGCTTATGGCGAACCTTGTGCCTGAAGGAAAGAGGGGGACGTTTTTCAGCAAACGCGGAAGACTTGTTGGCATAATAACTGTGGTTAGCGCATTTTTAGCGGGTTACATTCTGCATCTGTTTAAAAAAGAATCATTAACAGGCTTTACAATCATATTTCTTGTTGCAATGGTTTCAAGGTATTTGTCGTGTTATTTCTTGAACAAGATGTATGAACCACGTCTTGAAGTAAGGCGTGAACACTATTTTTCGTTCATGGGATTTGTACGAAGGCTGAATATGGGTAATTTTGGGAAATATGTAATTTTCCATAGTTCTTTTAGTTTCGCAGTATTTATTGCCTCTCCATTCTTTCCTGTATTTATGCTCCGCGAACTCGGGTTTTCTTATATTACCTACACAATTGTTACTACGACTGTTCCACTTGCAAGCATATTGGCTGTGAGCTATTGGGGACGTCGTGCGGATATATTTGGAAATTGGCAGATTATAAGAATTTGCTGTCTGGTTATATCTGTCTTGCCTTTGCTTTGGCTTGTTTCCAGGAATGTATATTTTCTGTTAGTGATTCAAACCATGGCGGGCACATTCTGGGCAGGATTTAATCTCTGTTCTTCCAATTTCATTTATGAATCTGTTACCCCTGAAAAACGAACCCGTTGTATCTCCTATTTTAATACGTTTAATGGTTTTGCAATTTGTATTGGCACTTTGCTGGGTGGTTTTCTTGCTAACCACATGCCCCGTTTATTTGGTTATCAATTACTTGCCCTCTTTGTTATTTCATCATTTTCGAGAATTATTGTGTCCACAATTCTGTTAAGACGAGTGAAAGAAATTAGAAAAATTGCTTATTAAATCACTACTTATTTTTATACTCACTTATGTCATCATATCTGCCCAGAAGATGAAATGGCACAAACTGGACAGGCCGTCTGCGGCATTGCTGGGCGCTGTATTGATGGTGATTACCGGTGTTTTAACGCTGGACGAGGCTTATAGAGCCATTGATTTTAATACTATTTTGTTATTAATGGGGATGATGCTTATTATAGCTTATCTCAAGATAGCCAATTGTTTCAAATATCTTTCGTATTTGTTGATTACTCACTCCGGAAATTCCTTCTCTTTACTATGTTTCGTGTCCTTCTCCAGCGGCATCCTGTCTGCTTTATTTGTAAACGACACCATTTGCCTGATGTTTACACCACTTTTGATACTTGCCTTACACCAGACGAAGCTTAATCCAATTCCCTATCTAATAGCCCTCGCTACCTCTTCAAATATCGGGAGTGTGGTTACTCTGACAGGCAATCCACAAAACATGCTCATAGGCGTTTTCTCAAAGATACCTTATCTAACCTTCACGGTTCATCTTTTGCCTATAGGGATACTAAGTCTTATAGCCAATGTACTTATTATTTATATGATATTCAGAAAGGATATTAACTTTAAAAAATTGGATTCGATTGAATTAGTAAAACCTGAACTAGACATAAAACTTACCATAAAATCTCTGGCGGTACTTTTCTTTATATTTTTAGGATTTATTTTTACAGGAAACCTTCCATTGTCCGCAATAACAGGTGGGCTTGCATTGATTATAATTTCAGGAACAAAGCCGCAGTATGCCATGGAAAAGGTGGATTGGACATTGCTATTGTTTTTCAGCGGGTTATTTATTGTGGTAGGAGGCATCAATAAGGCAGGCTTTTTAGCTATGACTCACAATGCCGTTGAGCCATTTTTGGGTAAAACTGCATCTAGTCAGATTGTCAATTTCAGCATTTTTTCAGTAATTGCTTCAAATATCGTATCAAACGTGCCTTTTGTCCTGCTTTCGGCAACGTGGATTGAAAAATTTATTGACCCGAAGACAATGTGGTATGCACTGGCTATGAGCAGCACCTTTGCCGGTAATTTAACGATAGTTGGTTCTGTGGCAAATATGATTGTTTTAGAACTTTCAAAGGAATATGTTCATATTGGATTTTGGGATTTTTTTAAGGTGGGATTTGTGACTACTGTAATTTCAACTATTATTGGAATATTTATTCTTGCCTGCTACATTTAGCATTTTCTTATTTCGATAGGCGATAGCCAGGTCGTTAAGGATTTTAATATCCTCGGCTCCGTCTTGAAACAGTTTCTCCCCGATCTTAATTATTCCTTCCCAGTTTTCTTTTTGGTACATATAGTCTAATTTGTTATGTATATCAAACATATTAGAAATACCTGTCAGACCTTTCTGGTGTCAGATGAGGACAATTGGATACGAGAAAAAATGCGATAATGTTTAAAACTCCATATTAATTCT
>JAHFOX010000025.1:21938-24680 GCA_023261445.1 Planctomycetota bacterium | reverse complement strand
TAATTTTGAGATAGCGGGCATATTCCTCAAGCTTTTCTCTGCTTTGAGGTGGTGGAAGTAAACCCCGTTCTAACTTACTTATATTGCCCGGGTCTAATCCATTTTCAACGCAAAACTGCCTGAGAGTTTTTTTAATCGCTATTCTGCGCACCTTAAAAAATTCACCAAATAGTTTTACTTCTTTCATTTTTCCCCCTCCTTTCATGTTGTATTGATTATACAACATTGTAATGGAAAAACAACATTTTTTCCTAGTAAGGGGTAATAAGTTTCATCGGGTTTTATTGGATTTTTTACGGGCATCCAGCTTGCTAATTTCCCGGTATTTCTTGAGCCTCGCATCATGTTCCAGCCTGAATCGGAGCGGCTGGTGACCTCTTCGGCACGCGGCAGCAAATTCGCACCATTCGCATTTCTTGGTATCCTCGACTGGCGAAATGGGAAATATGCCATCACGCATATATTGCAAGAGTTCTTTTAGAGTTTCCCAGCATTGACCTTTTAAATCCTTCCAATCGTCTCCTTCGATAGTTTTTTCTGGTATCGTCTTTTGCCCCTTTTTACCCTCCTCGTCCTGAGTAATATACACAAAACGGGCGTTATCCAGCCCTATTTGCCCTTCGGTAATATGTCCTTTCTTAACTTCCTCAGATAATATGTGTTCAGCCATGATTATATAAAATGGGAGTTGTAATTTTTGACCCTTTAAGGCTGATTTTATCAGGTTTTCCTTAGTAAATTTTCCTGATTTGTAGTCAACCACGCGGAAGCTAACAGCGTTCTCAATCGTTCCCTGTTTAAGGCATACAGGGACAAGCTTTAAATCTATGCGGTCTATCTTTCCCTTAAACGTTAAATCTGAAATCTCTCCCGTTTTAAGGTGAACAGGCATAAGGTTAATCAAATCATTTTGTAAGCATAGCTTTACTCCCCTTTCTAAGTAACTAGGAATAAAACCTGTTTGTTTGACACGCTCAAGGTCACACGTTATAAATCTTTCCAGATAGGCAAGCATCTCCTCCTTTTTGATTTCCCATAAAATAGGATAGGAACCTGGCATTTGACGTTCCACATCTGTGAAATATTTTTTTGCAATGCCATGCAAAAGTTCTGCAGGATTTACTTCTTTAGCCTTTGCGTCAAAATACCTCTTTTTAATCAAGAGGCTATAAAAATCCCTGAGGATATTGTGATAAAGGCTGCCAAGATCAACGGACGGTATCACATCAACCTTTTCTGGTTCATCAAGCGGCTTTAAATCAAGAATTTTGCTCATAAAAAATTTAAACGGACACAACCCAAAGACCTCTATTGCAGTAGGACTGAGACCACGGCTTGCCTGTTTATTCCACCAGCCAGACATATCATCAACAATTCCATCGTATGACGTTAGATTAGGATTATAACTTTCTATATAATCCAAAGCTGATTGTGAACGATTAAAGAGGTCTTGGTTGATTCCAAATACTTTCATAAAATCGGCATGGTCTATCCTGTCAAATGCCATACGAATTGCAATTTCTTTGGGTGTTAGTAAGGATATTTCCCTTGTCAATAACTTATCTTTAATACCGCGTGGGATGTAGATTTCATATTCAGATTTTCCCTGAGAAACCCCCATTTCAACCGATACCCTTTCTATATTCCGAACAATCTCCATAAGATAATGGGACGAGACTTTAGGTTTTCCCGCTTCATCTGAACGTTCATGGAGCAGGTAGAGTCGCTCACTTGAGGCATTTAACAGGAAGTGAAATAGCAACTTTTCTTCTTCAAAACCACGAAGCTTTTCAGGTATAAGATTCCCCAGCACTTCAGAGAGTTTGCGGCGTGTATGGTCCCTTAAGAACGGATCTTCAGAAATGGCGCGAGGAAAGACCTTCTCGTTTAGACCCAGCACAAACAAAACACGGAAGGGAATGCCACGCGCAGACATGGCATCAAGCACCTTTACTCCTTTACCACTCTTAGCGCCGATAGTTATACACTCCCGTCGGCATGCATCTATAAAGGTATCCACGAATTGGTCAAATGTCACCTCTTCGTTCAAACAGTCTAAGACACACAATGTATTCAGTAATCCCAGTGTTTTATTTAGTATCTGACAGTCTCTTTCCTTTTCCTCCTCATTCATGCCCTCTGAAGGAATTTGGATATATCTTTGGAGGAAATCAGTTATCCTCTGACTCATTTCCAGCCATGATGCCTTTTCAGGAAGAGAAGATATGTCGCTTGACAATATACGCAGGACATTTTCCAGAAATTCAATCTGAGCAACAGGCATGCGAATACATCTTCCCATTTCTTCTTCATCTACATTTAGATCGAGCGCCCCATTCGCTACCGCCTTAGCCTGTTTAAGCATAGATAACCAGCGCTCAACACCTTGACGAATGCCCAAGTTTCTGCTTAGAGTATCCCATAGGTCTGGATTTGGAGTCGCTCCTCTGCAATCAAACACAGGCATCCTGAAGTAAGACGACCTTAGAAGTTCTATAACTATAGGACGATAATAATTTTCCCGTTTCAGCGAGAGAATCTTTTGCATCGCTTTTACAAGCGTGTATCTTTCAAGAGGTTCTTGTACATCCGTTATAAATGGAATATAATTCTCCTGAAATACTTTTTTAATATCATCTGTGTAAGGCTCTAATGTCCTTGCAACTACACCAATATCCTCCATCTTATAACCAATGTCAGTCAATTTGAGTATTTCTTTAGCAACTGCCCAGACCTCGTCTC
>JAHFOX010000025.1:20660-21838 GCA_023261445.1 Planctomycetota bacterium | reverse complement strand
ACACCTGTGAGGTCATAAAACCCGTATGCTAAAATATACTTGAATTTTTTGAGAATATTGGAGTCTTGTACACATGCAGTAGCAAGACGGTAAACATCAGAGTAATGGGATATTTTTAGTGACTTTAATTTCTGCCTGAACACCTCATATAAACGCACAACCCCATAGAGTTTCTGTATCTCAGCGCCTTCAATAAAACCCTCCTTAATAGCCTCTTTTAAATCATTGACGTTGACATTTGCGTCATTCAGGTCCTGAATGACCTGAAATAGAGACAATGCAAGGGAAGATGTAGATTTTATATTTTTAAATATGGGCTCTTTGAGTGTATGTTGTCTCAATAATCCCGCAACAAGACCTTCATAAACAACCGATTGTTGAATGATTTGACCAACCTCTGTCCCCGACCATTTACATATCTCTTTTGCAAGTGTAAAGAAGTTTATAAAAGACATGTTAACAAAAGTCGTCTCTGAATACTTTAAAAAGGCAGAGGAGGTATCGTATCTCTGAACGAGGCGTTCCTGGAGTCTATTCGACATCCAGTTCGTGGGCGCTACAACGGCGAGTGGCGTTAATGGGTCATCCTTTTTCAGCGTTTGTATAGTATCTACAAACGCATTTTCAAGGTCTGGGTGGTATTGTCCAATCTTAACTGATAACATTATAATAAATACTATAAATAGGTTAACACAACTTGTTTAGCATTACTACATTTAACCTGTTATTGTATAAATTGAAATTAGTATAAGCAGAACTTCACAATTGTTCAGTTGAGATTTATTGTATCATATTATAAAACATAACCCAAAAAATATTATTAGAGAATTTCAACATCTATGTTATTATAATCATGCGAGTTGAGAATCAAAAAAGGTGTTTTTTCTTTAATTAGATTGCTTCGCTCACGCTCGCAATGACTTGTACGGCATTTGTCATTGCGAGGAGTAAAACGACGAAGCAATCTCAAATTTGAAATTCCTTATATATTTAATTATTCTTGAAACAAGGAAATTATCAATGAAACTTTGGGAAGAAAATGGAAAAATAAAAATAGCTGCACCAGCGAAGATTAACTTATTTTTAGAAATTTTAGGTAAACGACAGGACGGTTATCATGAGATTGAAACTGTCATGCAAGAGGTCAGTCTGTTTGACTATGTTTATTTGGAAAATAA
>JAHFOX010000025.1:0-20560 GCA_023261445.1 Planctomycetota bacterium | reverse complement strand
TGCATAATGTTGGCGATGTGTTTGTGGTAACTAACGATTTCTAGGGTATTGCTAGTTAAACAGGAAGGGAGAAGGCAGTGAATATTACCGAAGTCAGGGTAAAGTTGACAGAAGCTAAGAAAAACAGATTGCAAGCATTTTGTAGTATTACAATAGACAATGATTTTGTCGTGAGGGATCTAAAGGTTATCGAAGGACACAAAGGGGCATTTGTAGCCATGCCCAGCAGAAAACTAACAGACAGATGTCCAAAGTGTGGAGGGAAAAACCACATAATGGCTCAATATTGCAATGATTGTGGCGCCAAATTGGATGAAAAACGTGCGTCGAGGGGAACTGGCAGACTAAAGTTGCATGCAGACACAGCACACCCAATAAACTCAAAATGCAGGGAAGAAATACAAGAAAAAGTCCTTGCTGCCTATAACGAAGAAGTTGAAAATTCTAAAAAACCGGGTTATAAGCCACCAAAATTTGAAGACCTTGAAGATTTCGATTACGAAGATTTAAACGAGGACACAGAGACAGAAAAAACCAACAAGTAAAATAAACCGGTTTGTTTATAAAAACAAGCCAAGTCAATTTTCATACCAAACTTAGCTAGGCTATAAACGGGTTTTCTTTTATTTATCCGAACGTGTACTCTCCTTGTAAAAACATGTCCTACCCGTAAAAGGCAATATGTAGACTATATTGCCGTTTTTTTATATTTTTTATATAATATTTTCTATATTGATAAAATATTTCTCTTTCATTGTAATTTATGATTAAAACAGGTTCACAAATTTTAGTAGATGCATTAATAAGGGAAGGGGTGGAGTACGTATTTGGAATTCCCGGTGGTGTCGTTTTGCCATTATTCGATGTGCTATTCGAGTCTCCTATAAAATTCATTTTAACCCGACATGAACAAGGCGCTGGCCACGCAGCAGATGGATATGCCAGAGCCACGGGCAAAGTAGGTGTTTGTCTTGTAACCTCTGGTCCTGGCGCTACGAACTTGACGACGGCAATTGCAACAGCATATATGGATTCGATACCCATAGTAGCCATAACAGGGCAGGTCAAGACATTTCTCATTGGGAATGATGCCTTTCAAGAAGCTGACATCATGGGGATTACACGCCCTATAACAAAACATAGTTATTTAGTGAAGGATATCAGAGACCTTGCCATGATTGTAAAAGAGGCATTTTATATAGCCAACACTGGAAGACGCGGTCCCGTATTGATTGACTTACCTGTAGACGTTACACTAGAAAAATGCGACGAGATAATTCCAACAGAAATAGATTTGCCAGGATATAAGCCTAAATACGAAGGCAATATTCGCCAAATCAAGAATGCTGCCGGGGTTATTAATACCTCTAAACAGCCTGTCGTCTATACAGGTGGCGGCATAATTACCTCTGAATGCTCAAAAGAATTGCTTGAATTCTCCGAGAAGGGAAACCTTCCCGTAACTACCACCCTTATGGGCCTTGGTGGTTTTCCAGAAGATCACAATTCGTCCTTATGTATGCTGGGAATGCACGGCACTGCCTACGCAAATTTTGCAGTGACTGAATCGGATGTTTTGATAGCAATTGGTGCAAGATTTGACGACAGGGTTACCGGAAAGCTTGATGAATTTGCTCCTAATGCAAAGATTATTCACATTGATATTGACCCATCATCAATCGGTAAAACTGTCAAGGTAGATATTCCCATTGTAGGTGATGCCAAGAATATCTTAAAAGAACTCAATAAACATATTCATTTTGCTGAAAGAAAAGAATGGTTTGATAAAATCAAGTACTGGAAAGAAAAAAATCCGCTATCATATAACAATAGTGGAAACACCATCAAACCACAATATGTAATTGAACAAATCTGTGATGCGGCAAAGGGTAACGCCATTATTACAACAGAGGTGGGACAAAACCAAATGTGGGCAGCCCAATATTTCACATTTACAAAACCACGTACCTTTCTGTCTTCTGGCGGCTTGGGCACAATGGGCTACGGTTTTCCTGCGGCAATTGGGGCACAACTAGGATGCCCTGATAAAATTGTTGTAGATATTGCAGGAGACGGCAGTGTTCAAATGAATATACAAGAACTCAGCACAGTCGCTCGTTTAAACATACCTGTAAAGATAGCTATATTGAATAACGGCTATCTTGGAATGGTGCGTCAATGGCAGGAACTATTTTATAACAAACGTTACTCCAGCGTTTGTTTGAATGGCAATCCAGATTTTGTTAAACTAGCCGAGGCATACGGAGCAAGGGGATTTTTAATTGAGAAAAAGGAAGATGTGCGCCCTACTATAGAAAAAGCCTTTTCTATAAAAGGTCCAGTTATTATGGATTTTAAAGTAGATCCAACCGAAAATGTCTTTCCTATGGTACCTGCCGGGCAGGCTATCCACAGAATGATTGGAACAATGGCATGACTGGGAACTAATCAAAACCATTTACACGTTATACTAATTAGATAATTCAATTTCAGGTAAAGATTAAATGGAATTACTTTTAAGTGCTACAATAACATTAGGCATATTAGGCATGGTTTTTGGGATAGGATTAGCCATAGCCTCAGATAAGTTTGCAGTTAAAGTTGATCCCCGCATTGACAGCATTAACGAGGTCCTACCCGGTGCAAATTGCGGCGCTTGTGGTCAACCGGGATGCAGCGGGTTTGCCCAGTCAGTAGTTGAAGGCAAAGCTCCCGTAACTGGTTGCACTGTAGGACAAGCTGCTGTGGCAAAACTTGTCGCAAATATCATGGGCGTTAAATTCGAAGGCAAGGAACGTGTCCTTGCCGTAGTGATGTGTCATGCCAGGGGTGTTAAAGACAAATTCAACTATAACGGCGTTAAAGACTGCCGAGCAGCAAATATTGTTGGCGGTGGCTTTCTTGGCTGTGATTACGGTTGTTTAGGTTTAGGCACCTGTATAGAGGCTTGTAAATTTGAAGCAATGTCCATGGGGAATGATAATCTCCCAAAGGTAATCGAGGAACGCTGTACGGGTTGTGGAAAGTGCGCGGCAGTTTGCCCCAGAAAAATAATCAGCATACTTCCCGAATCCAAAATGGTACACGTACGGTGCAAATCCCTTGACAAAGGCGCAGTTGCTAAAAAAATATGCCAGGATTCATGCATTGCTTGTAAACAATGTGAAAAGATATGTCCTTATGACGCTATTCACGTACAAAACAATCTTGCAATAATTGATTATAATAAATGCACTTCTTGTGGAAAATGTGTGGAGGTTTGTCCTAATCACACAATAATCCATTTTGCCAGAGAACGAAGTCTTGCCAAACACACCTTAACCGTATAATGCACCAAGACCGTTTTTATATACCATATACCCCTACAAATTCGGAAATATGGCTTAATGGCAAGGAGGCACACCATATTTTACATGTCAAACGAGCAAAATTGGGAAATAAAATAACGCTTTTTGACGGAAAGGGATTTGAATATATTGCTAATATTACGGAAATATTAAATGACAAGTTAAAGGTATCTATAGAACAATCTAAGGCTTCTGATAGAGAGGCAAATGTTGATATCACCATCGCCTTTTCTGTTCCTAAAGGTAAACTTGCAAACCTTCTAGTACAAAAATGCACCGAGTTAGGAGTGAAGACCTTAATCCCCATGCATTGTGACCGAAGCATCGTTGATATTCGAAACAAGTCTAACGAAAAAACAGAAAAATGGAATAAGGCCGTAATCGAGGCATCTAAACAATGCAAGCGAAACTATCTCACCAAAATAGAGGAAGTAATGTTATTTGGTGATTTGATAAAAACTATTTATAACTATGACCTTTCACTTATTGCATGCACAGAACCTCATACCAAACCATTAAAGAGTGTTTTAAATGAATGTCTTTCGGCAAAAAAAATCATTTGTCTCATAGGACCCGAAGGCGGCTTTACGCATAGGGAAGTTGAAATAGCAGAAAAGGCAGGCAGCATACCCGTTAATATAGGGACTTCAATACTAAGAATTGAAACATCTGCCATAGCACTGACCTCTATGATTCTTTATGTTTACTCTAACTAAAAAATGACAAATCCTAAATACGCAGTAATTATGGCAGGGGGCAGTGGAACACGTTTCTGGCCATGGAGTCGGGAAAATACCCCTAAACAACTCCTAAAAATCATCGGTGAGCGGAGTATGCTTCAACATACAATTGACCGAATATCTCCCGCTTTTAAACCAGAAAACATTTTTGTCGTTACGAACAAATTACATAAAGAGCAACTAGAAAGACAGACACCACAAATTCCTTCAGTAAACATAATTGCTGAGCCTGTGGGAAAAGACACAGCGCCATGCATAGGCCTTGCAGCAACCATTATAAAAAAAATCGCTCCAAATTCTATAATGGTTGTTATGACGGCAGACCATGTAATAGAACCTGCAAGTAGTTTCACTAAAATAATTGAAACTGCTGTCAATATTGTGAGTAAAAACAATTCATTGCTTACTGTGGGAATTAAACCTACAGAACCTTCAACAAGTTACGGCTATATTCGCCGTGGTAAACAGGTATTGAAAGAAAATGGATTTCATATATATGAAGTAGCATCATTCAAAGAAAAGCCCGTTAAGACAACCGCACAAAACTTTATCAACACAGGAGAATACTATTGGAACAGCGGGATATTTGTCTGGCAAACATCGAGAATACTTGAATGTCTTTCGCAACATACACCAAAATTAGCACTAGGGCTTGAACGAATTGGTGCTGTATTGGGAACAAAATCCGAATGGACTACTATAGAAAAAGAATACCAGACATTTGAAAAGATTTCCATAGATTATGCTATTCTGGAAAAAGCTAAAGACATCGTTGTTATAGAGGCAGATTTCAACTGGGACGATATTGGCTCATGGTATGCGATCGAACGTTGGAATAAGAAGGACAGCATGGGAAATACAATTTTAGGCACACATCATGGAATAGACACAAACTCATGTATCATTGTAAATAACGAACAACACCTGTTGACAACAATAGGTGTATCAGATTTGCTTATAGTGCATACAAAGGATGCAACACTTATATGCAATAAGCAAAAAGCTGAACAAGTTAAAAAATTGGTCGAGGAATTAAGGCAAAAAGGTAAACAACCTTACCTCTAAAAATCAAATAGTACAAACAGACCGGAACTACCCGTTTGTTCAATGGATTAAAGCGATTTAAGCGCCTGTTTAAAAAGTAATCTCAGTAGCTAATTCAATCTGATAAGCAGGATCAGCATTACCGTCATAATGCGGAGCTGGTGACAGCCCCAAAACATTTGCATTACCAAAGTTTCTGGCAACTTCAATTCCAACGTTCAATTTATCAAGATTTAAATCTGTATCAAAGCCAACAGCCCCCAGATTATCTTCATTTACTAAGACTGGATAAGCACTGAACCTGCGATTAGCAGGCGTCGTATCATGTAACAAACCCACATAAGGCTGAAATGAATATCCATTCCAATTAATGATAGTATCAAAACTTATAAAATGCGCATTCGAATCATATTCAACATCAATCGTTCTCTCCTGAGGCACTTGAGTACCTATAATTATTTCGTTTTCTAAATCAGGTTTATTATAATAGACCGTCCATTTGAAATCTTCCTTGGCACTGTATACACTGATACCCTAGTTTTCGTAATAGCCACCAAGGGCATATCCATTCCCAACCTGATAAGCATATTGACCCACCTTCATCTTTACTGGCAAATTACACAATGTAGTGTCAATCCAATATTCTTCAACCCTTAGCAGGATTTCAGGCAAGCTATAGTTGTCTATATCTCCAAAGAGAGAATTGATTCTATTATCAGACATAATCAGGGCATCGTAATCAAACGGACCGTCGCTCTCTAACTTTATAAACGCCGTTAATGATTCTTTATATTTAATAGTCAGTTCTGTATCTAAAGCATATCCCATAAAAGCGACTCCATCACTCTTATCACTATCTAAGTCAAGATTATTCCCCAAAGTATTTCCTGAAAGTCTTAAACGGTTCTATAAAGAAAGTTTCAAATTCGGAGTCAAATCGTAGGAGGTTCCGGAAAAGACAACTGTGGGCATTGATAACAGAGCGATAAAAATGTATACACCCCTTTTCATTATCATAAAGTGTTACGATAATAAATTATACTTCTTAAAGAATCCTACATTTTTATATACAAGGTTGGCTGACAGAAAATTTGGGGATTCATTTCCCGGGTTCGGCTTTAATTCAACTACATCAAAACCCACCACCTTCTTGTTTCTATACACTTTACGAAGAAAATCTATGGTTCTATACCAACTCAAACCACCTGGTACAGGCGTCCCCGTGGCAGGCATGATGGAAGGATCAAAACCATCCACGTCTAGAGTAATATAAACGTAATCGTCTAATGTTTCTATAGCGTCTTCATGCCAATTATCATTATCGTGAATATCCTTCGCGTAAAATACTGATATTACACGCTTGTTCTTTTTTACAAAGTCCTGCTCTTCTCTTGATACCACTCTTACGCCAAAATTAGTTACCTTGCATTTCAAATCTTCGACTACTCTCCTGGACACACTTGCATGGCTGCATCTGGTCCCGCCAAATTGCTCCATCAAGTCAAGATGCGCATCTAATTGAAGAATGGATAATCTCTTGTATTTTTCTTTATATGCCCTAATAACCCCCTGTGATATAGAATGCTCTCCGCCCAGCGTCACTAGAAATTTACCGTCCTTCACAATTTCACTACTGGCGCGGTATACAGCCTCAATAACCTTTTCAGGCACAGTATGTATTTCTTCTATATTAAGCGTCCCCGCAGTAAAAATACCTAGAGTATATATTTCGCCCAATTCTTCATCGTAAGGCTCAATGTTTACAGACGCATTTAATATCGCAGTAGGGCCCATTTTCGTTCCCGTCTGGTAGGTGGCTGTTCCGTCAAAAGGCACTCCCATTATTACTACTTTAGATTGCTTGTAAGCATCGTTATCACTTTTAAAATTGTTTGGAAATGCACCAAACTGTAACGAACTCAGTATATGTTTTCTAATATTATTCAACATACATTTTCCCTGTATTCATTAAAATTGTTTTGTAAACAAAAAAGGCATCTTTTTCAAGATGCCTTTTTGTTATTGCTTAGAATGTAAATGTATTGTTTATTTTATTGCCGCGCATCACGCCTCTTCTTCCACACCGCAGCGCCGAACATCAACACTGCAACAACACCCACGATGCTTCCAATCATACCCGCAATACCTTTCCGACTTTTTGCAGCTATGAGTTCATCAACTTTTTTGCCTCTCTTAAGCGCTATGGCCTGACTTTCCATTACATTGATGTTTTGATATACCTTAGCGGCACCATACCACCATGCAATGTCCTGTTGACCATGGGCAGCGCCTTTATAAGCATGTTTCGCATCGCCAAACCACATTCTAGCATACTCAAGTTCGATTTGTGATGGGTTGTTCTTACCTGTCATGAACAAGCCGTACAAGCCGAGGATTGGTCCAATGACAGGTACTTTTCCACCCGTTGTTTTAAATGCTTTATACACGGCCTCACCCAATAATCCTGGTCCAAGTGCGTCTGCGAGGATGTCGCCAAGCGGAAAGATGTCCCTTTCTTTAATAGGAACATCAAACTCATCATTTGCCGCAAGGTCATCCAATATTGCCTGTGCCCTATCTTGATGTTTCCACATCTCAAACATGAAATTATCTAAGTTTTCACGATATAGCCTGGCAAATCTAGGACTGTGGCATTTGCTGCAAACTGCCACCCACTGCTCTGACCGCTTTTTATTGTCAGGTGAATATACATCAAGTTTATAATTCAATGGTGGAAGATTTATGCCAAATGGATAATCTTTTAAGGATGATTTATAGTCTACTCCTATTGGTGGTACCGTTCCCATCCTCCATACACCCTTAGTTACAGGATTATGTGCAAACTTTCCGTTTCCCTGATCAAAATGACAGAACTGACATGTTGGTGTTCTGTAATCCTTACCAGGAACAATCTCAGCTAATGGCTTTTCCCAATCCCAATGTTCCCCCTCCATGTGATAGATATAACCCATCTTCGACTCGCCATATGTTTCTGCATCAGGATGGTCAAAGCCCATGTGGCAGCTCATACAAGCCTCAGGTCTCCTGCCTTCGGCTGCTGCAAATTTATGTCTTGTATGGCAAATATTACATCTGTCTGTAGCATGGCAAAGGTCACAACCAAACTGTCCTGCAGGAAAACCTCTTCTAGCCATCTCTGGATACCATGGTGGGATCACATTCGCAGCCAGACCTTCAATGTGGTTTGGACGTCCACGTTCAGCCTCGCTCATAAATTCAGTTGTTTGCTGAGGATGACACTCACCGCAAGTTGCAGGGGTAGGCATTTTCAATTCTTTATGGTCTTTCCCATGGCAATCACTACAGGTTACTTCCTTAAGATCTCTACCAAGCAATTTCTCTATCTGCTGTGTTTTTTCTGCAAACCTTGGGTTTTTCTTTGGGTTTGCATGGGTAGAATCTCTCCAGTCATTCACAGATCCAGGAGTGACCTCTTCGTGGCACTTAACACAATCTGCTGGTTTGTATTTTTCAAGTAATTGATCGTAATATGTCCCATCTGGTTTTACATAATGTCTGACAGGAAACCAGTACATCTGTAATGGTACGGGTTTGTAAATATTCTGCCACGGACCTGCACCCTTTTCCAAACCGACATTATTTGTAAACCAATCTTTTAAGGTGTCATTGGGATACAAAATGTCGTAATAGCTGGTGGCTTTCTTTTGCATTTCCTTTAATTCCACCTCAGACTGCGCTTGTACTCTCACAGCCTGTAAACTCCAAATTAAAGGAGCGGCGAGTAAAATCGCGCCCAGTTTTAACAATTTCATTTTATGCCTCCTCCCCTTAAAACCCGCAAATATTTTCTCAACGTATTCAATTTTAATAGATTTTTGATTGTAAATCTATAAACATACTAATAAATTTTTGGCAATGACTTTGATTCAGCTTTACCAGGTGAACTTGTTTTATATGGAAACGTGTGCTGTGGGAAGAACCAATCATCCGTGCCGCCTTTTTCCTGGAAAAATTTAAGTCTCATCTCATGTCCACGAGTGTGGTGACACGGACCACAAACGTTAAATGGCGTCCCAAACGTACCCACTTTAGCAATCTTCTGTCCTTCAGGCGCTTTTCCAATATCCATGAAGTAAGCAAACACCTCTCCTGCGCCATGACAAGCCTCACAGGTAACTCCCTCTTCTGAATATTTTCCAGTAGTTTCGTCGTAACCAGTCGTATGACATTTCAAACATGTTTTACGATAATCAGCGTTACCTGCAATATAATCAGGAGCTTCTTTTACCCGGTCAAATGTTTTAAACTTAATCCTTTGCCATCTTTCAACGTGTGGTGACGTTAAGCCAGTATGACATTTTAGACACTTTTGACTGCCTACATAAATTGCTTTGTCCCCTGTAATACTGTACTTCTTAAAATCTCCCATTTCAAGCCTCTGGTTTGGATCGCTTTCTTCAGGTGTTAAAGTTGCCAATTCACTCCAAAAATCAAACATTGTCTCAGCATTAGCTATCCGAAGTTCCATTTGTCTTTTATGATAATGCATACCTTCGTGTGCCATCTCCTCGCTTAACGCCCTGCCAATGCCTCCGTGACATACTGTACAACCGTATATATCAAACGGAAATTCTCTTGTATTAGGATGCGAAGCCTTTAACTTTTCCTCATCTATATGACAGGTCATACATCTATCTACTTTGTCGCCGTTTTGCCTCTTTGCCCAGCTGTAATCACCCTTCAATAGAATTTGTTTGACCTCATATACCGGTCTTCTTAAAGAAGCCAACTGCTTACCCAACAACTCCTTTTCCTTCACAGAGGGGGCAGAGGCATACTCTTTCTCAACTTTTATCGCCTGTTCTTTATAATACTCCTTTTGATATTTCATCCATTTTGGACTAAACTCATCCTTAATCCAAATAGAAGAGCCTATAAAAAATAAGGCGCTCAAAACAAAAAAAATCAGTCTTTGTAAGCTCATAATTCACCTATTCTGGAAATACTCATTAATATAAGTATCTTAAAATAAATCATATGTTGATCCAAGGCGTAGCAACGAGGTATCTAACACTAAACGCCAGCCTTAAAACCATCTTAATTATTGTGCCTATCATAGTCAGAAGCAATCCCATTGTAAGTACATACCGAATAAAACCCAGTTTAAGAAAAAAATCTCTTTTAATCAACGCAGGAAGAACTAGTCCAACAAAATAAAACCCAAACAAAAGTACAATTCCCAACGGCAATGGTAAATTGTGCAAAGGCGGGGGTGTTGGAAAATCATGTGTCCATTTTTCCCACGGCCAGAAAAACGCCCAGAAAGGTCCTCTAAGCGCTGTACCAATATAAATCAATACATACCACAATATGTAACCAAAAATGAACGTTGTTACAGCAAATTTCCTTTCTCTGAAAGTAAAATAACCATTACCTTTGGGGTTATTATCCAGATAAGGAATCAGTATTAAACCAATTATAATAAGACTCGGAAGTACAACGCCAGCATACCATGGATCAAAATAGACCAATGCCTCCTGTAAACCTAAAAAATACCATGGCGCTTTTGCTGGATTTTCAGCTTGCCCTGGATTCGAAAGTTCCCTAAGCGGAGCATCCACAACATACGAATAAAAAAGCAACCCAACCGTAACAAGAATTGCGGCAAGGAATTCTTTAGCTACCAGGGTAGGCCATGTAAACACCTTGTCGTCTTTAAACTCGACCAATTCTTTCTTTTCCTCCCTAACTTCCATGGATCCACTCCTCAGAAATAACTTCAATAAACTTTAACAATAATATGTCCAAAAACTATAATGGACCTGAAATACCACCATCTTTACGCACTCTCCAGAAATGCATCATCATCAATGCAGAAGCAATTACAGGTATTCCAATACAATGCCATACATAAGCTCGCAATAATGCTGGAGCTTCTATCAATGTACCTCCTAATAAAGCGAAGCGGATGTCATTGTTTGGCTTCATTCCCAATATATACGAAAATGGACCTTCATGGCCTAAAAATGGCGTAGCACGAGCCATGTTCGTACCAACAGTAATAGCCCAATATCCCAACTGATCCCAAGGTAATAAATACCCTGTAAAACTCAACAAAAGCGTAAGCACCAACAAGATAACACCTAGCACCCAATTAAATTGCCTTGGTGGTTTATACGAACCTGTTAAAAACACACGGAACATGTGTACACTCACCGTAATCACCATGGCATGCGCACCCCATCGGTGAGAATTCCTTAAAAATCTGCCAAATGGCACCACGTACATCAAATCAACCATATCTGCATAAGCCCTATTTACGTCAGGAACATAATAAAACATTAACAGAATGCCTGTTATTGTCTCAAAAAGGAATATAAAAAAAGTAATTCCTCCCATACACCATGTAAACCGGATTTTTGTACCGTGTTCCCGAACTTTGGCTGGGTGCAAATGCAACCATACGTTACTAATGATTTGAAGAACCCTGTTCCTAGGGGTATCCGTGTAGCCGTGGCGAAATACAGACTTCCAAATTTCATTGTCCGTAATTTTCTTTATTAAATCCGGAATTAATTTCATTTGAATATCCCTTTCTCCACATCACTTTTTATCCTATTTCCTCCCCACATAATAAAAATCCCCCCCCTATTCCTCCCTTTCTTCTAATGTTTTATTGATTTCTTCATTAGGTTTCCAAAGCACGCGCTTTAAAGAAATTACATTTACTGGACAATCTTTACAATTTCCACATCTAATACACATATCTGTATATTTTATTACGATACCGTCTTTACCAACGTAAGGTCTATATCCTTTGCTTTCGTCATCAACTTCCACCTGTCTTAATGCACCGACTGGACATACCATGCTGCACCTACCACACAGAACACATTCATTCGTTTCCACGTTAATAGTAAGGTCACATTTCAGACAACGCAAAGCCTCTTTCTCTGCCTGAGCCTCAGCAAGTCCAAGCTCTACTAAATTAAACGTACCCTGCCTGTCATCCACTGGTAACATTTGCATTTTTTGACGGGGTTCAGCATCGTAGTTTCCTTCTCTTAAATTAAATTCATTATCTAAAAGAGTAACCCAAACTTTCTTCTTGGTCTCCTTAATTTCTTCCCCTCTTAAATATCTATCAATAGATTTTGCAGCGGTATGTCCTTGGGCAATACATTCAATAACAGTGCTCGGACCCAACGTTACATCGCCACCCGCAAAAATACCTTTCTTGTTTGTCACAAGGTTTTCATCTACTGCAATCGTACCCCACTTAGTAACTTCTAACCCATGATGGTCTCCAAGAAATTTTAGATCAGATTCCTGACTTATAGCTGTAATAATACAATCTGTTTCAATTACAAATTCAGAGTTCGGAACAGGTTCGGGTCTTCTTCTTCCGCTGCTATCAGGTTTGCCCATTTTCATTTTAATACATTCGAGCGCTTTGACTTTCCCGTTCTCAGTCAGAATCTTGACAGGTGCAGCTAAATAATGAAACTTTACGCCCTCGTGTTCCGCCTCTTCTATCTCCCATGATAACGCTGGCATTTCCTCCCGCGTCCTTCTATATACAATATAAACCTCCGGGCTCAGTCGCTGTGCCGTTCTTGCCGCATCAATGGCTGAATTTCCACCACCAATCACTGCTACCTTTTTACCGGGACTTTTCATATCGCCAGCATTCACATTTTTCAAAAACTCCAGGCAGTCCATAACACCTTCCGTGCCTTCTTCGCCAGGAATTTCAAGCCTTTTCCCCTTTTGCGCGCCAACGGCCATAAAGATAGCTTTATAACCTTCTTTATGTAAATCAGAAATTGTTTTCCCCGGGCTTCCAATTGTGGTGTTTATTTTAATCTCTACACCTCGCGCCTGAATATGGCTTACATCAAACATTATTTGCTCACGTGGCAGCCTATAGGACGGAATTGCCCACATCATCATACCACCCACCTGTGACTCTTTTTCAAAAACAGTCACTTTGTATCCCATCCCTGCGAGATCGTTCGCAGCCGTTAACCCTGCAGGTCCAGCACCAATTATAGCAACCTTTTCCATTCTTCGATTTACTTTTGGAGGTGGAATTTTTATCTTGTTCTTGTAAATATAATCTGTAACAAAACGCTTTAATGCATCAATTGCTACTGGTCTGTCAAAATCGCCGCGCTTACATTTGGATTCACAGGGGTGGGGGCATATATAACCACATACGGCGGGAAAAGGATTTGTTTCTCTCATCAACTTGTAGGATTCAACATACTTGCCTTGACTAATTAGACGAATATAACCGGGTACATCCATATGGGCGGGACAACGATGCTGGCAACGAATATTTGATTGCAACCAGTCTAAATCGAGAAGAGCACGTATCCCTTGATTAGGTATTGTTGCTTGGCTCATGATTAAACTTCCCGTAAAGAGTGAACTATTTAAAATTTCATATTTATACAATTAATTCTGTTTCAAGCGGCACGACTTTACTTGTATCTACAACCAGCTTACCTGCGTCATCCATGATTACTTCAAAATGATTTAATGGTCTTGGTGCAGGCCCAGCAAAGTTTACACCGTTTCGATAATACTTACTTCCATGGCATGGGCATTCAAATATATTCTTTTCCTTAGAAAATTCTACCGCACAACCTAAATGTTGACATACCACCGAAATCGCCTTAAAGCTGTTGCCATCTCGTACAACAAATATCTTCCTTGATTTTAATGTAGTCACTGAATTTTCAGGAAAAGCTTTTGGTTCTCCAACGGTAAATCTTGGGGATGGTTCAAAAAGCACTTTTGGATAGAAAAATCCTTTATATCCAAGAATCTCAGCCAAATAGGCACCAATCGAAGCGAAAAACAAACCCCAACCCGCCAAAGTCAAAAAATTCCTTCTGGAAAATGTAAACCAAATCCCCCCTTCTTTTTCTGATGTGCAACATTTGTTTTTTTCTTTCGCTTCCATAACAACCTCCTACATCAAAAAACCTTTTATTAACTTTGTTATTTTCTAATTATTTCTTGCTTAATAGTAATAAAAAATCAACAATAATTAAAGTCCGTGCATATTATATTTATAAATTAAAAATGTCAAGTATATTTTATTAGAAATGCGATATACTTTCATGTCTTTTTTATCAACAAACGATAGGAGCCTTCCGTCTTCTCTACTTTGACTATCTTATGACCTTCTTCTTTCACACTACGAGGCACACTCCTTATTGGCTCACCATCATCTAACAATACCTCTAAAATCTGACCAGAGTCCATCATTTCCAGTTTTAATTTTGTTTTCACAAAATTGATAGGACATAGTACGCCCCTTAAATCAATTTGATCGTCAGCTGTAAGTTTTTCGTCATCGGACATTGTAAAACTCCAAAACTAAATTAAATAATTATAAAGGGTAAAATACCACGAATTTAGCCGAAAATAAAAGATAAATAGGTATAACCTACATCATTATTTTAAAATAAAGCATATATAAACGGCGCTACAGTGCTTGTCTCTGTAAATACTATAAAAGCACCCAATAATAAAAGTATTATAATTATAGGTATTAACCAGTAACGTTTTCTTACCATTAGAAATTCCCAAAATTCTCTTATTAAAGATTTTCTTGCCATATTACCCCTCCCGTCTTGTTTTAATATCGTTTTTCAAATCTTTCTTTATAATCTACCATAGGCTTAGAACGATCACGCCAGTACGATAAAACATTTTTGTCAGGTTTCAAAGGAAGTGGAGCTCCTCCAAATAATCTTTTCAATAAACCTGCGGGGGTTATCACTAAATAATACGCAAGTGCAAGAATTATTGAAGTGACAATTTTACCAATAAAATGCCCTATTTTTAACCATCCTTCATAGACTGGCTTTAGTGGTTCGGGAAAAGCCAGCAAAGACAATCCCACTAGAGACAAAAAACCAAAAAACCAAATTAACCATTCTTTCTTCCGCAAAACTGCCAACCCGCATAAAACCCCAAAAAAGAAAATGGCAATTATCCCAAATTTTCTTATTTCTTTCTTTTTAGTCAAGGACAAGGTCATTCTTCCACTCCTTACCTTCTTTCCATGTAGGTTGCTGATCTTTAAACAAAACAAAATCCTGAATCACCAAAACATCCATCTCCGTCCTCATAAAACATTTATAAGCATCCTCAGGAGTGCAAACAATCGGCTCACCACGCACATTAAAACTTGTATTTACTATCACTGCACATCCTGTTAATTTTTCAAATTCAGAAATTAATGCATGATACTCACTATTGCATCTTTGATTCACAGTTTGTAATCTTGCTGAATAATCAAGGTGAGTTACAGCTGGTATATCACTTCTTTTAAACTTTAGACGTTCCAAAATCCCCATCCCATCACGAGAAGGTTGTGGTATACACCTTTCCTCCTTGACCCTGGCTACAAGTAGCATATATGGACTTGGTCTATCTATATCAAAGTATTCTGATGCCTTCTCTTCTAATACTGAGGGGGCAAAGGGACGGAATGACTCACGATACTTTATTTTTAGGTTTATAATGCTTTGAGTATCCTCTCTGCGTGGATCCCCCAAAATGCTTCTGGATCCGAGGGCTCTGGGCCCAAACTCCATTCGTCCCGACATATATCCAACGACCTTACCGTCTGCTATTTGTTGAGCAATCATTCTATATTTCTCATCCCCACTAAGTTGATGATATGGATATTGATTGCTATCTAAAAACGCTTTTACAGTTTCGTTAGTAAAAGAAGGACCAAGATATGAACCATTTTGATTGTCATTGTCGTCCCCAGAAACATATCTGTTATTATCGAGATAACGATACCACACACTCAGTGCAGCGCCAAGCGCTCCGCCAGCATCGCCAGCCGCAGGTTGTATCCATATATTGTCAAACGGCACTTCTCTCAATATTCGGCTATTTGCAACACAATTTAATGCTACTCCGCCAGCCATACATAGATTTTTTTGTTTAGTTTCTTTAAATACATGGTTAGCCATCTTTAATATTATTTCCTCTGTAACAACTTGAATACTGGCAGCAATATCAGCTTCTCTTTTTGTAATCGGCGATTCCGGTTTACGTGGAGGCCCACCAAAAAGTTTATCAAAGCGCTTATTTGTCATACGTAAACCACCAAGAAAATCAAAATACGAGAGGTCTAGCCTGATAGAACCATCTTCTTTTACGTCAATAAGCTTTGTAAGAATAATGTCTTTATAACAAGGTTCCCCATAAGGTGCAAGCCCCATAAGTTTGTATTCACCAGAGTTCACTTTAAAACCTGTAAAATAAGTACAAGCCGAGTAAAGCAATCCTAGTGAGTCTGGAAAATGGAGTTCTTTTATAAGATTAATATTTCTGCCTTTCCCAAAGCCGTATGTTGCTGTTGCCCATTCTCCTACTCCATCAATTGTTAAAATAGCCGCCTCATCAAACGGGGATGGATAAAAAGCTGACGCAGCATGAGCCTCATGATGTTCAGTAAACAGAACATCCCCTTTATAACCCAGTTCTTTCTGAATAGTTTTTTCTACACGTAATTTTTTACCTAACCATAAAGGCATAGCCTCTAACCATGAACGTATACCCTTTGGCGCAACTGTAAGATAACTTAAAAGAAGACGTTCAAATATCAAAAACGGCTTATCGTAATACACCACATAATTTAACTGACCAACGCCAATGCCCGCTTCCTGAAGGCAGTAATTAATTGCATTTATTGGAAACCGCGGGTCGTGCTTTTTCCTTGTGAACCGTTCTTCCTGCGCTGCTGCTATAATATTACCATCTCTTACCAAACAAGCAGCACTGTCATGATAAAATGCCGATATGCCTAAGATATTCATATTTTAGTTCGTTAAACAAAGAAGTCATTACCACGAATGGTTGCTATCCTGTGAACTGGGTTTATAATTCTGCATAATTTTCAGTATTTCTTCGGCAACGACTTTATGCCCTTCCCTGTTTATGTGATCATCCAATATAAAATAATGCTTTTTGTTTAAAATTTTAGAAGAATCAATCATCCTTATATTCTTAATATATTCGGGATAATTCCCGGATTTAATAATCCTCTTCAAGTTCCCAATAAAATCGGAGTCATTATTTCCGTAACTATTAAGCTCTATAACGATAATTTTTACATCCTGAAGGTTCACTTGACTTTTCATTAAAATATTAACAAAAGCTTCTGCTTCTTCAATTTTTATTGCACAACCTTCCTTAAACTTCGTTACTTCATCATAAGAACGCTTACCCACTAACCCGTTAAACATAGTGTAAATATATTTCCCGAAGTAATATCTTTTCTTGCGTTGAGAATATAATTTCAGACTATGACGAAACATCTTGTCGCCATACGTAAAAAAAGCCTCACCATTTCCAAGAAAAGCCTTGTTCTCATTAAAATCATTATCGCCATATTGAATTACAAGATACCTTAACGCTGAAGTATCTACCCTTGCAAGCATGCCCATTTCCCTGATTGTCCCATAGGAAGAAACGGCTGCATTCAGCACCTTGAGGTTGCTTTTGCGTTCAATAACCTGAGCAAATGTTTCATCCTGCTGAACACCCCATCCCATCGCAAAAGAGTCACCTATCACCACCACATCCGGAGATATCAAAGAATTTTCATCATCACGGGTACCAAGTTGGTTTACATAATAATTGGTTTTGAATTCTAAGTTGGAAAACTCAAAGCTACCCGGTTTTAAAGTGTAAAAAAGATCTTTATCATATTTAGTACATTCTGGAATAAACTGGATTACATTCCTTACACCTCTCAGGTATAGAACTCTTAAAACTTTTAAGACGGGGATATACCTACATACAGATGGAAAAGCAAAGCACAAAGTTACAAAAAGTTCCATCATCACTACTATCAAAGCAACTAAAGCGAAATTAATGGCAATGACTTTTATTGCTCTCTTACGCTTTGTGACAAGATGAGATTTAATGGTTGGCATTGTGCTTATTTAGAATAAATACCACCAAAGTAAACCGGGCATAACATAGGACTGTTTTATAAAAAAACGTACTATTGTAATAACCCAAAAAACCTTTCTAACGTTATAAAGCAAACCATCGCATTAAAAAATATTACAACAGTGCTTTTTATCATTCACAAACTACTAAAGGCGATTGGCTTTGTAATTATTACTGTGTTACAAAAATATGTTTATTTCCTCTTCATCAAACTGTCTTTTCTCGTCATTAAAAATCCAAGACCTGATATCAACTTTTTCTCTCTTCTCTATAGCAATAATCATATAAGAATATCCTGCCCACGCATGATCTGTATCAAATGCCGAAGGAACGGCTGGGTGGTCTGGATGCGAGTGGTAGATACCAATTATTTGAAGCCCTTTCTTTTTTGCCTCCTTATCCACTTTCATAAATTCTTTACCCTCTATTTCATATCTATCATGAGTCCTTTCAGTATTTTTGTTTTCTACCTGACGGACTTCAACCACCTTTTTCTCGGACGTGTTCGTACCAATTAAAAGTCCGCAACATTCTAAGGGATAACTTCTTTTCACCTGATTCTTTATATCATCAAGTTTGTTATTATTAATACTAAGCAATGTATCTGCTCCAAAATATCCTAACAAATCTTGTTTTATACATCTGCCCAAAAACTTGTGCTCAAATAACGATCGCCCCTGTCAGGAAAGATCGTAACAACCACACCTTTCTCAATTTCGTTTGCCACCTTCAAAGATGCCACAAGCGCCGCGCCTGAAGAGTATCCCACAAAAAGCCCTTCTTCCGCCGCAAGTCTCTTAACTGCTTCATAAGCGTCTTCTGTTTCAATCTTCATATTTTTATCTGGAAAGAGTTCATCATAAATACCCGGAACAATCGAAGTCGCCATATGCTTCATACCCTCCAGACCATGAATGGATGTGGCGGGCTCAACAGCTATTACCTGAATATCAGGATTGTGTTCCTTCAGTCGCCTCCCTGTTCCCATAAGTGTCCCACTAGTTCCCAAACATGCAATAAAATGAGTTATCTTGCCTATCGTTTGCTTCCATATCTCCACTCCCGTCGTTTCATAATGCGATTTCCAATTTGCAGGATTGTTGTATTGATCGGCGTAAAAATATTTTGCAGGTTCTTCATTCACAAGTCTCTTTGCCTCTATCATAGCACCATCCGAGCCAAGTAATGGATCTGTAAATATGATATTAGCTCCAAAAGCACGCACAATTCTCTTGCGTTCTTCACTTACGTTTAAAGGCATCACCAAAGCTACTTTATATCCTTTTGCGGCGCCAATTAGTGCATAAGCAATACCTGTATTTCCGGATGTTGAATCTACAATAATCTTATCTCGATTAAGGTCCCCCGACTTTTCCGCTTCCTCAATAATTCGCAAGGCTGGACGGTCCTTTACAGAGCCACCAGGATTGAACCACTCTGCCTTAGCGTAAACTTTCACATTCTTATTCTTTAGCTCTTTTGTAATTCTATCTATTTTTAATAGAGGCGTGTTTCCTATTCTGTCTAAAATTGAACTGCTGTGGACTTGTTTAGGGGTGTGTTTTTTGTTTTTTGCGGCGGCGCTTGTCACGTTAATACCTCTCTTTACATCATATAAATAACTGTGTTTCCGCGCCATCGGCTATTTCTAAGAGTGTGGTTAATCCAAGTATATCATCTACCTTGGATTTGACTACAGATTCTTCTAATTCCATAAGTTTAACAGCCGCCGTGCATGCATAGATTTTCAAATCACCCATCTTACGAACCTCATTAAGTATCTCTATAAGCGAGACTGGATTTATCTCCTGCATCCGTTTTGATAATCGCTTGCCTTCTTCGCCAAACTCAACAGATAGTTTCGCAACATCAAACTCATCATTTACAAATCTTCTCAAAGCCCAAAAGAATAAGAAGATATACGTCTCACTTCCCATCGAGGCCGCCGTAATGGCCAAAGTTATGATCTGATACAGTTTGTCATAGGTGCCGCTGTGAGCAAATATGACGAATTTTTTTTTATCCTTCATTATCGGAATTTGTTTGTTAACGGGTACTTTATTTGTATTATGTTATCAAGAACCGTGAAAATATTTGCCAGTAATTGTCAATTTTAACTAATATAACACGTATCAGTTCTTAGCAAATGAACTCACAACATCTTTTTTAAACTTATCCAAACCTACACGGTCAATTACAGTACCGATTCTTTCCTTCGGCTTGCCATTCTCTTTATACCATTTCAATGTTGCAGAGATAAAGTCGTTCACTTTATTATCGGGTAAGAAATTAGCAACCTGATCCGCTTCTCGTGGATGTCTTCCATGTTTTCCACCCGTACGCACTAACCAACCCTTTTTCTTATCCTTCCAGGCGTCCGTCGGACACCCTCTTATGCAATCACCACAATACACACATTTTGATTCGTCAAACATCGGCCTGCCCTCTTTA
>JAHFOX010000091.1 GCA_023261445.1 Planctomycetota bacterium | reverse complement strand
CGACCAATCGTAATTTCACAGGCCGTATGGGACATCCAAAGAGCGAGATATATCTTTGCAGTCCTGCCGTTGCTGCTGCATCTGCTATTACTGGTAAAATTACACCGCCTGACGAGGTGGTAAAGAATTGAGACAATTTTCGTGCTTGGAAATCCCAAAGTTTAACATAGATGCATTCCGTAAGTGAGAAACTTAATCTCAATAGATTGCTAACTTACATGGAGAATGAAAGATGATTATAGAGAAAGACTTAAAAAAAAATTTGGGTTTAAAACTACCGAAAGAGTTGCTTGAAAAAGCCAATCTTTCTGGAAAGGTTAGCATTATTGTTGAAAAAAATGAGATTATTATTAAAAAGGTGTCAAAAAAGACCATAACAATAGCAAAAATTGTTGGACTGGGTAAAGGAATTTTCAATAAGGACTCTGTAACTCTTCAAAAAGAACTTAGAGAAGAATGGAAACGGTAAAAAGAGTCGGTCTTGATACCAATATTTTCATTGGTATATTTTTGGAGGAAAAAGAGAAATTAGAACCATCCCTTGCTATATTAAAGCTTATTTCCGAAGGTGTTCTAGGGGGTGTTGTTAGTATTATTTCGCTTATAGAGGTAGCAATTCTATTCTACCAGAAACAGGAAAATCAAAAAGGAAGAAGAGCTATTGAGTTTATTAAAGCCCTTCCAAACACAATAATTGTTGATATTACAGCGGATATGGTTTTAGATGTGGCTACTATGAAAGTTTCTGAAAAGCTATCTATTGCCGATGCGGTTGTTTTGTCGGCATCAACAGTATTGTCGTCAGACGCTTTTTTGACTTACGATGACGACTTTGCGAAGGTGAAGAAAATCCAGTGTGTGAAGCCTGAAGATTACTTGGAAAAATTGAAACAAGAAAAACGAAAAAGTTCGTTACGTTGAATTTTCAGTATATTTGTGGTTATGTGATAAGTGTATGGAGAAAATTAATAAAACTATGTCACAAAAAAAGTATATAGGGTTGGATATTGGTTCCGTTAGTGTAAAAGCGGTATTGGTCAATGAGCGCAAGGAAGTTTTAGAAAATCACTATGTCCGTTCGCATGGTCAGCCAGTTGAAACGTTCCTTCTGGTCTTGAAAGACATGTTCAACAGAATCCATATTGACGACATTGACGGTATAGTTATCACCGGGACAGGCGGGAAGTTTGTATCTGAATTAATGAATATTGCCTTTATTAATGAGGTTGTTGCCCATAGCACAGCCACAACAACCATGTATCCAGAGGTACGTACGATTATTGAAATTGGCGGTGAGGATTCAAAGCTTATGCTTATTGAAAAGGATGAGTCCACACAGCAGACAAAAGTTTCTGATTTCTCGATGAATACAATGTGCGCCGCGGGTACGGGCTCATTTCTGGACCAACAGGCTACAAGGGTTGGTATTGCTATAGAGAAGGAATTTGGAGAACTAGCGTTAAAATCAAAGAATCCGCCCCGTATTGCCGGTCGTTGCAGTGTATTTGCCAAAACAGATATGATCCATTTACAGCAGGAAGGCACGTCTGTGCATGATATTGTTGCCGGTCTTTGCTATGCCATGGCCAGGAATTTTAAGAGCAATATTGGGAAGGGAAAGGAATTTTCCAAGCCTGTTGTCTTCCAGGGTGGTGTTGCGGCTAATGTTGGCATGATTAAAGCATTTGAGGACACTTTGGAACTTAAAGCGGGCGAATTGATTATCCCAAAATATTTTAACGTAATGGGGGCAATTGGTACGGTATTTACCTTAATTGATAAAGGCATCCATTCGCCATTCAGGGGATTGAGAGAGGTTGAAGAATATTTGAGGAATCGCAGTGCAAAACCATCTAATCTTGAGCCTCTTAGGTCGGACAATTATAAAATTGTAGAGAGTACCCATTCCATTGCTGGCAATGAAAAGATCGAAGCATACGTTGGTGTTGATGTAGGTTCGATTAGTACAAATATTGTCGTTATAGACAAACATAAAAATGTCTTAGCCAGGCGCTATCTTATGACTGCCGGAAGACCCCTTGAGGCTGTAAAACAAGGACTCTACGAAGTAGGTTTGGAGGTTGGAGACAAGGTAATCGTTTACGGCGCGGGAACTACCGGCTCCGGGCGTTACTTGACAGGGGATTTCATCGGCGCTGATATTGCCAAGAATGAGATTACTGCACACGCCACAGCGGCGGCTGTTGTGGATAAGAATGTTGATACCATCTTTGAAATCGGCGGACAGGACTCCAAATTTATACGTTTGGAAAATGGCGCTATTGTGGATTTTGCCATGAACAAGGTTTGTGCCGCCGGCACTGGTTCATTCCTGGAAGAGCAAGCTGAAAAACTCAGTGTGAGCATCAAGGGAGAATTCAGCAATCGAGCGCTCTCATCATGCTGTCCGTCTCACCTTGGTGAGCGATGCACCGTTTTTATGGAATCCGACCTTAATCATCACCAGCAGCGCGGAACGTCTAAGGACGATTTGCTTGCGGGTTTAAGTTATTCTGTGGTGTTGAACTTTATCAACAGGGTGGTCGAGGATAGAAAAATTGGGGATACAATCTTCTTTCAGGGCGGCGTAGCCGCTAATCGCGGCGTGAAGGCGGCATTCGAAAAGATAACGGGGAAGAAAGTCATAGTTCCGCCTCACCATGACATTATGGGCGCCATTGGCTCTGCTATTATTGCTATGGAGGAAAGGACGTGGGAAAAATCCAGATTTAAGGGATTCGACCTCCGACACAAACGATATGAATTAACATCCTTTGTTTGTAAGGATTGTTCAAATATTTGCGAGATTAGAAAAGTTAATATCGAAGGGGAAAATCCGCTTCACTATGGAAGTCGCTGTGGTAAATTTGATGATGAACGGTCTTTAAAAAAAGGGAAGCACCTGCCCAGACTTTTTCGGGAAAGAAAGGATGCGCTATTTAATACTTACAAGAAAAACAAACCTGATCATCCAATCGGGAAAAAGATTGGAATACCGCAGGTCTCTACCTTTCATGACTTTTACCCAATGTGGAAAGCGTTTTTCATCGAATTGGGTTTTGATGTTATAACCTCCAGCGATACTAATAAAGATATTGTTTACAATGGAGTAGAAGTAATTACTGCGGAAACATGCTTTCCAATTAAAGTGGCACACGGTCACGTAGTGGACATGCTGGATAGAGATATTGATTATTTGTTCCTGCCAAGTGTTGTCAATTTGACACATTCAAGCCCAAGACTTACACACTCGTATGCATGTCCTTATGTGCAGTGTATTCCGTATCTTGTCAATTCTGCCATTGATTTTAAGGGAAAGAAGTTCAAAGTTTTATCACCCGTTATTCACTTTGAATATGGAGAAGACTTTGTAAATAAGACTTTCCGTCAAATAGCAAAAAGTATCGGAAAGAAGGGAAAAATTGTCGAAATGGCTATCAGGGTGGCGCATGAGGCGCAACAGACTTTTAATAAAACCTTGGAAGCGCGTGGAAGTGAGATTCTTGAAAAACTTGGTGAAAATGAAAAGGCGTTTGTAATAATAAGCCGCTCATATAATGGATGTGATACTGGTATGAATCTTGGTCTTCCTGAAAAATTGCGTGATTTGGGGATATTAACCATACCCCTGGATTATTTGAAATTGGATCTTGAAGAAGTTGCGCACGACTATTCAAACATGTATTGGAAAACAGGACAGAAATTTCTTGCGGCTGCAAGAGTGATAGCCAGAGACAAGAGGCTTTATCCATTATATATTACAAACTTTGGCTGTGGTCCCGACTCGTTTATCACTAAATTCTTTAACAAGGAATTAGCAGGAAAGCCCTGTTTAACCATTGAGATTGACGAACACAGCTCGGACGTAGGTGCGATAACCCGATGTGAGGCATTTATTGACAGCCTTAAAAATGTTAGACCTTCCACGAATGGCAGGAAGTTAAGAGAAGAAGTCCCAATCAGAACATTAAAGGAGAAGAAACGAACAATTTATATTCCTTATATGTGCGATCATGGCAGAATGATTGCCGCCGCTATGAAGGCTCACGGCGTATTAGGAGAGGCGCTGCCTATGGCGAATAAGGAGTCCATTGATATTGGAAGAAAATTTACATCAGGAAAAGAGTGCTATCCAGCGATTCTTACAACTGGAGATATTGTGAAAAAGGCATTAAGTCCTGATTTTGATCCGGAGGCAAGCGCCTTCTTTATGGCTACGGCGTCCGGTCCTTGTCGGTTTGGTCAATACAATAAATTTCACAGGATGGTACTTGATGAACTTGGATTTACTAATGTGCCTATATACACAATGGACCAGGGGGAAAATTACGGTGAAGACACGGAAAGCTTGGGTACCCACTTCCGCAAAATGGCATGGAATGGAATTATGTACATTGATCTTTTGCAGAAATTGCAAAGGGAGATAAGGCCTTATGAATTAAAGAAAGGTGAAACAGACACCTTCTATGAAGAATATATAAAGAAGGCTGAGATGACGCTCGAAAGACGTAAAAGTTTGGTTGAACCTGCCCGTGAGGCAAGTTACGCCTTTGCGGCTGTGAAAGTAGACCGAAGCAAGCCGAGACCGTTAATTGGCGTTATTGGAGAAACCTATGTCCGATGCAATGAGTTTGCAAACAATTTTCTTACAAGACATGTTGAACGGCTAGGCGGAGAAGTATTTATTCCGCCATTTGCAGAATGGATTAATTATATCGCACACTGTCGCAGGGAGTCTTGCTTGTTTGAAAAGAATTATAAAGGCTTTTTTGGTGAATTTATTTCTGACGTTGTTCAGCGATATGACGCCTATAAGCTTAAGAAAGTATTTAAAGGCAGGGTCAGACATTTCCTGAATGATGCATCTATCAAAGAACTCATCAGAAAGGGAAAGCCGTATATTGACGATTCCTACAAAGGCGACCCCGTGCTCAGCATGGGAAAAGCAATTGAATATGCCGAGGAAGGGTTTGACGGGATTGTCAATATGATTCCGTTCCACTGCATGCCGGGTACGGTTGTAAACGGTGTGCTTGAGAGGTTTCAGCGAGACTATCACGGGGTGCCGTGTCTGAAGTTGTCCTTTGACGGTCAGGAGCAGACTAACGAGGAAACCAGACTGGAGGCGTTCATGCATCAGACATATCAAAGAATGGAAGGTAGGCTGAATTCCATGAAACATGGCAAAACAAGCCGCAGTCATGCAACCTCCCATACATCTTCTTCTTTCGCAAAGGTAGGATAACTGGGTTATAGAACTTTAGAGTAATTAGCGAGGTTGTAATGAAAGGTAAATGCTGGAAATTTGGGAATAATATCAATACCGATGAAATTATCCCTGCGCGGTATCTGAATACTACTGATGCAAAAGAATTGGCGTCTCACTGTATGGAAGATGCCGATCCGAATTTTATGAAGAAGGCGAAAGCGGGCGACGTAATTGTTGCAGGCGATAATTTCGGGTGTGGTTCATCGCGCGAGCATGCGCCAATCTCCATCAAGACGGCGGGAATTTCGTGTGTAATTGCAAAGTCATTTGCACGCATTTTCTTCAGAAATGCCATCAATATTGGTCTGCCTATTTTTGAGTGTCCTGATGCAGCAGAACAGATTTGCGAAGGCGATGAAGTAGAAGTCAGTCTTGCTAACGGCGAGATACTTGATAATACTTCAAAAAAACGGTTTAAATTTGAACCATTTCCTGTGGAAATGCAGGAAATTATTCGTGCTGGCGGATTAATGAATTTTGTAAAAAAGAAAATGAATATTGCATAAATTCCAAATCACATATTAGTAAAGGCGAAGCATTTGTTGCGCTTGATACGAATGCATTCTCACACAGACCAGTAAATGTTTCACCACTGCACTCTTATTATAAAGCCATGCAAACCTTAGAAATCAAAAAAGATATACATTGGGTTGGGGTTTTAAATGCCACGCTCAGGGCGTTTGACGTGGTGTTTAAAACTCGTTATGGCAGCACATATAATTCTTATCTCATTCAGTCTGATAAACCTACCATTATTGATGGTGTTCATGCGAAATTCGCCAGTGAATATCTCGATAAACTGCGTTCGTTAATAAACCTCAAGGATATTCATTACATTGTTGTTAATCACACAGAAATGGATCACTCCGGGTCGTTGGGCTGTTTATTGAAAGAAGCCTCGAATGCCCAGGTGCTATCCACGAAGACTGCGGCGCTTTTTTTGAAAAATATCCTTCATATAGATTTCAAGGGAAAGGTAGTTGAAGATGGTGAATGTATTAGTCTGGGCAATAAGCAATTAAAATTCATCCATGCCCCGTACTGGCACTGGCCAGATACTATGTTTACGTATTTGGAAGAGGATCAGACCCTTTTCCCATGCGACGGTTTTGCCACTCATTTTTGTGATGAGCGGATGTTTGATGACCGTGTTGATGACTTTTCTGAAGATTTCAGGCACTACTTTGAACATATAATGGGTCCTTACAGGAAGAAGATGCTTGAAGCCATAGAAAAAATTAAAAATCTGAATATCCAGTTGATAGCCCCAAGCCATGGTCCAATCCTTCGCACCGACCCGTGGAAATATATTAATGCCTATAAAGATTGGAGTACTCCAAGAAAAGACCCCAACAAAAGGCTGGCGCTGGTTTTTTATGTGTCTATGTATGGGAACACAAAAAAAATGGCGGAAGCAGTAGCAAGGGGCGCATCTACTATGAATACAGAGGTTAAATTGTTCGATGCGGCAAATGTATCACCCGAATTTATGAGGTGTGAGATCGAATCTGCAGACGGGATACTATTTGGTTCGCCTACCATGAATGGTGATGCAGTGCGTCCGATCTGGGATATTATTGATATTATGTTTAGCGTTAACATCAAGGGTAAAAAATGCGCAACGTTTGGCACCTATGGCTGGAGCGGTGAGGCAACAAGGCTCATGGAAGATCGCTTGAGGGGACTCAAGCTTAATATTGTACAACCTCCCTTGAAGGTGCTCTTCACGCCTACAGAAGAAGATTTAAAGAAGTGCTCTATCTTTGGGTATGACTTCGCCAAATCACTGGTTAGCAGTTCATAGGCTTGATACATAGGTACCTTCATTTAATAGTAAAAATTAACACCGTCAGCCCTATAGCCTATTTTAATGTATAGGAATTTCAAAGTTTATGAATTTCAATTATCAAATGAGAATTAAAAGGAGTCCGAACAACCCCCTCAATCCCCCTTTTTTAAGGGGGGAATAAAGAAAGTTAGCCACCACTGTGGACGGGTGACACCTATAATTCCCCCTTAGAAAAGGGGGGCAGGGGGTTGTTATCAGTGACAGGATGAAACTTCTGTCAGTACAAGAAAAAGTCGCTGGGTTTTTGTCTTTTAAAACCCAACCTAATTTAATAACGGTTTTTTTCTCCACTTCTCCACCTTTGCCCTTTCTCCTTCCTTGTTTTTTCTTGACTTAACCAAATTAATATTTATAGTTACGGTGAGTTTGTGGTAAATACTGTAAATGTCATGAGCGAACC
>JAHFOX010000090.1 GCA_023261445.1 Planctomycetota bacterium | reverse complement strand
CAACTGCGCCTTTCCGCTAAAATAGATGGCAGACAAGTTGAAGTTAAAGAAGATTCCACACTACGCCAATGCGAATGGGAATTTATTGATAATATTAAAGAAGTTATTAACGATTGCGATGCCGTTGTTTCCATTGCCTGCGGCGTGGGCGTGCAGTACATGGCAGAAAAATTTCCGAATATCAGGATTTTCCCTGGTGTGAATACCACTTTCATGGGCGGGCCTATCGAACAGGGGATTTTTTGGGAGCGGTGCGCAGGCTGCGGCAACTGTATTCTCGGAACTACAGGAGGATTGTGTCCGGTAAGCCGATGCGCAAAGAGCCTCATGAATGGACCTTGCGGCGGCTCCCAAAATGGAAAATGTGAGGTTTCGCAGGATACACCATGCGTGTGGAATCAGATTTATGATCAATTGGATACACAACAACTTTTATCAACAATGGAAACTATTGTACCGCCTAAAGACTGGACAACCGGCATGGAAAACCATCCGCGCAAAATGGTTCTTGAACACCTGGTTATGAAAAAATAAATGAGTCGGGACACAGCTTTTACAGGTACACGCAGATGATTTATCTTTTAATTTTTTATCCTGATAATCTGTGTTCATCCGTGTTCAAAATTTCTTTACTATCAAATTATTATTGAAAATATGGCTGATATGAAATCCGGCAGTAACTTAGAAAAAATACTCAGAAACGGGCAGTTTGCCGTTACAGCAGAGCTTGGACCACCGCGCGGCGCTGACCGTTCGGTAATAGAAAAAAAAGCAGAGATACTCAAAGGTTACGGAGACGCATTCAATATTACTGACTGCCAAACTGCCGTAGTCCGTATGTCAAGCATTGCCGCCGGACGTATAGTCATTGATACAGGACTGGAGCCAATTATTCAAATGACCTGCCGCGACAGGAATCGCATTGCCATACAGAGCGACCTGCTGGGTGCTGCTGCATTGGGCGCTAAAAATCTCTTGTGCCTTACCGGCGACCATCAGAAATTCGGCGATCACCCCATGGCAAAAGGCGTTTTTGATATTGACTCAGTAAATCTCATCCAAATGGTAAAAACCCTCCGTGATGAAAAGAAATTTCAATCGGGACAAGAACTAAAAGCATCTGAACCGAGATTCTTTATTGGCGCAGCCGAAAATCCATTTGCTGATCCATTTAAATTCCGCGCAATCAGACTTGCAAAGAAAATAAAAGCAGGCGCAGATTTCATACAGACCCAGATTATTTACAATGTCCCAAAATTCAAGGACTGGATGAAGATGGTTACCGATATGGGATTACATGAAAAGGCATTTATCCTTGCCGGTGTTGCACCGCTCAAGTCGGCAGGTATGGCAAAGCACATGAAACATAACGTACCGGGCATGGATGTGCCAGACGAGGTCATGAACCGTATGAATGCCGCTTCTGCTGTAAAAAAAGGCAAGGAAGAAGGAATCAGGATATGTTTGGAGGTTATTGAGCAGGTTAGAGAGATTAAAGGCGTGTCCGGCATACACATCATGGCAGTCGAATGGGAAGAAGCCGTTCCCGAAATTGTCAAACAAGCCAAATTGCACCCAAGACCTGCCGTATAAAAAGCAATCCTTACTTAAACCAGCCTATTTTTCATACTTCTATCTAACGCCCTTAACGCATATTTCCCGACAATACCGGAAGTATGCATTGCTAGTTTTATAAGTATATTGGTCGCCTCAGAATTCCCAAACTTAACCACCGCATCTACAATCTCAAATAAGACAACATGATCCTGACTCTTTTCCGCCAAAATTGACAACTTTGGCAGTGCCTGCTCCAACCTCAAATTGCCAATAATCCATATAACACGCTGCAAGGTCAGCCGCTCGGGGTGGTCAAGGGCGCAAATAAGTTTATCCTGAAATTTCATCTCTGAAAATGAAGATAGTCCCTTGCCGCATTTAGGGCAATTATCGCTATTTTCTTCAAAATCAGACCAGCAGTGATAACAATAGAAATACATTCAGATTTCTTTCACACCATAGCCATTTTTGCCTGACTGGATTTTGCATCCATCAAATTAACGGCATTCCATACCGTTGCCAGCATCCCCTTTTGTTCATCCAGTCTTCTATTTCTTTCCGCTAACAATCCTAATTCTTTCAAAACAGATTCGCCGCCTGCCTTTCGCCTTTCCTGCCCTTTTTGTATAGCTTGTTCTATTTGTGCAGTAAGGTCGTTCCCAAAGCCTTTCAGTTGTTTAGAATAATAGTCAATCGTTTTCCGAATCCTCGACGTAAGATCATAGCGCACCCTTCCACAGTTCCGGCTTACATCGGAAGCTACCCTTTCTAGCATCTCGTTCAAAACCATCTTTCGGCTCATCGATTTAGGCAAAAAGGAGCGCAGAACAGACTTGACCTCCTCGTCGGTGGGGGCAGTATATTCCTGCACCATATAATAAAAACTATTATCTTTGGTCAGTTCTATTGAGAATTCAACCCTCTCTATAGATACCTCAAAAAGAATTTCAGCGGCTGTTTTAAACTCAACGATGATATTATTAGAACGGTTTGTAAAGCGATTAAAGGTCTCCTGAATACTATTTGAAATTATATCCTCGCTATCCTTTCTAAACACATCAAATCCAGCGACAATTTCATCTTTAATAACTTTTTGCATTTCGTCTCTTAAGGCAGTCGGATTGGCGTCCTGATTCCCTTTAAAGAAATCCTGAAGACGCTTTTTTACCCTTGGTATCTCTTTTTCCTCAAAAAGCTTCAACATCTCTTCCACTCTTAAACATAACTTATCCGATTCGCCTTTGAGCAAATAAGCAGAGTCTTCTCTGTCCTGATTCAGATTAGCAACAAGTTTATGGAATGTGTTTATCCTGTTTTCCAATTCTTCTTCTGAAGATTCTAATGTCTTTTTTTCAATACCTATTTGCGATAGTGTCTGCGAGACGATACGATTTGCCTTAGATATTGCCGTGTTCAGGACAATCTTGCCTTTTTCCAAAGAAAGAAATTGACCTAACGCATCTTCCAGATTCAAAAGACCGCTCTGTGAAAGCAGAACGTCATTCCTGCTCAATTTTGCCTTTAACGCCTCTCTGGCTGAAATCGGCAATATTTCCTGTACAACAAATCCCATCTCTTCCAATACGTGTTTATTAAAGGCTGCAATTTCTTCAATCTCTTTTGGGTTCAAATAATCAATCTTATTCAGAACGAAGAAAATTTTCTGTGTAGATCCCTTTATCGTATCGAGGAGTTCCTTTTCCACCTGTGAAATAGGAACATCAGCGCTCATAAGGAACAATGCAGCGTCGAGATGGTCAAGAAATTCATACGTTGTTTCCGTGTTGTGCAGGAAGGTTGACCCCACGCCGGGCGTATCCACCAATAACATCCCTTTCTCAAGAAAAGGGGATGGATATTCAATGTGCGCGCACCGTACACCCCGTATATTTTTTGGATTTCCTTTTTCCGTGATAAAATCGGCAAGCTCTTCTATACAAGCATTCTTTTCACTGCCATTTCCCATAAAGATGCTACACCTGATTTTCTCGCCATACTTCAGAATTGTAACAATGGACGTCAGGGGCACCACCGAAGAAGGCAGAATTTCCTTGCCAATCAGACTATTTATAAGCGTTGTCTTGCCCCTCTTGAATTGACCGAGGATTACAAGATTGAAGCTGTTTGATAATAATTGTTCCTTAATCATAGGTAATCGCTCGTCCGCACTCTCTGTATTTTCTTTTATAAGGACATCAATATTCTCAACGACTGCAAGTATCTCTGTCTTGTGTTTTATAAATTCTTCCAGCATAAACAACATCCCCTTCTTTACACTAAAAATACAGCAAAAAACCCCTGTCAAAACTATTTGCTTCGACAGGGGTTTAAACAAAAAAACTCCTATCGAAGCACAATCCTCAATAGGAGTTATCAGCTAATATTAGCGGTTTTGGCGAACTCCATCACCTTATTTCTAAAGTAAAATACCAATTATTTCATAAAATTGTCAAGTACTATTTATTAACCACCAACCATGAGGTGTTCGGCATGATAAACAATAACCGCATTTGCCGCATGTTTAATACACAACTTTAATTTTCTTGCGTTTCAGCCTTATTTCTTATACTTTATAAAAACCGTCGTGTAACATTAAAAACCATTCTTTCTGAATAAAAAACAGAATTAATGAAAGATTCTATTCGTATAATTAACACAATATTATACTGTGCCCGCTGGCAGGAAACAGTTGCTTTCTATCGGGACAGTTTAAACTTTCCTATAACATTCAAAAACGAGTGGTTTGTAGAATTCAAATTAAATGCCTACGCCAGATTGAGTGTGGCAAATGAGCAACGAGCAACCGTAAAAAGTTCAAGAGGACAGGGGTTAACAATAGTCTTTAAAGTGGATAACGCCGATGAAACATGGCAACAGCTACAATCAAGAAAAATAGATGCAGGCAAGATTAAAGACCATCCATGGGGCGGGCGTTCCTTCTTTCTATACGACCCCGAAGGCAACCGTATAGAAGTATGGTCTGCTTAAAACTAAATATTTACCATTATTATCTTTTACAATAAAACATTATGTCATTACCTTCTTTCTTACCGCTTTTAATCACTGGTGTAACAGGCGTGCCCGGTTACAGCGCTTATAAATATTTTCATTCGAAATATCCAGACCACGTAACTGCCATCCGACCTGTTCGGTACTGGCCTTTGCGAGGGGATGGAATTATCCCGCTGGATATAGAAGACCGCAAGGGACTTGCGGCATTGATGAAACAGAAGCAGTTCAGGTCTGTTTTAAATGGGGCAGGGTCGTGCGCCCTGAAGTCCTGCGAAATGAATCCTGTGTTGGCTTACCGGGTAAACGTCCAATCAGTTCTGAATGTATTGGAAATGATCGGAAATCCCGAAATCCGATTGATTCATCTTTCTACAGACCTCGTGTTTCCAGGAAAATCAGAAGGACTATATACAGAAGATGACACAGTATCTCCAGTAACAATGTATGGCAAGACTATGGCTATAGCCGAAGAGATTATTATGCTGAGATATCCTTCCGCAGCGATTTTCCGGATATCGCTACCCATGGGAATCAGCGTCAATGGGCATGCAGGGGCTATTGATTGGATACTGTCACGATTTAAAAAGGATAACCCAGCCACATTATATTTTGATGAGGTACGATCACCCTTCTATTGCGAAGATTTTAATAAGGTCATGGAGCTTGCCATGGGGAATAGAATTAAGGGAATCTATCATCTTGGTTCTCATCGGCACCTCAGTCTTTATCAAATTGGGCAGATTGTAAATAAGGTGGGCGGGTATGCCCCAAGATTGCTGAAAGGCTGCATGCGTAAAGAGGCAGGCCCAATGCCACCAAGGGCGGGGAACGTTACGATGAGCAACAAGAAGCTCATTAAGGCATTAGGGATAGACATATTTCGGAAATGGCCTTATCTGGAACACCACGTGCCAGATGGAAAAGATTGGCATTTCGACCGTCCCAAACACATGACCTTTCACCCCGAACAGATTCATAATTGTCTTTATCGGATTCCTGTGGCGTGTTAAAGGGTTCGTATCTAATAAAACAATTTATTACTTAAGAAGTATAATATGCCCTCAGAAAGATTGAAATTCAGTTATTTTGTTGAATTTAGAAAAAATAAAGAACTAAAAAGGCTTTTAAAAGAAGGCAAAATTTCACTGATGGAGTTTTGTGATTGGGTAGGAGAAGGGAAGTTTAGAAGAGGTGAAGATATTCGAAAACTTTCCATGGTGCTTAAGGATGAACAAGCAAGACAGGCACTCATTGACGATAATTTTCAAGCTGCACTTGACCAACTAGAGCAAAAGAATCCCGCCGTTAAATCAAAGTTATTTGAAAAAATTGAGGATGTAATATATGGTCTCGAAAGTTTACCTTTCGGAGAATTAGACGAAATTAAGAGAGGACTTCAACCCGCAAAAATTGATTGTAGAATTTAATTATGACATTTAAGCACCTTGTTGGAAAATCTACTCTCAAAGAAGGAATCACTATACACAAAAACTTTGAAACGTTTTTTGAAAGTCCAGATGCAGGGTTTAAGAAAGAAATTACATTGCTGTTTGGAGATAATCAAACTATCAAAGTAACTTTACGAAGATTAAACAATTTTCGAAAACATGTTCAGATAAAATACACGTCAAAATCCCAAACTCCATTAATAAATTGGCTAAATGAAATTTTTGTTGAAACTAGAAAAGGGATAATAGGAGAATTTCTAGAGTTTGAAAAAATTTCAAAGGATATTTTTAGATTAAAACCAATAACGATTGAACAATCTTACAATGCTCGGTTATATGTTGCCGACTCGATGTATCATAAAACTGCAAAAGAGACTTTAAAAAATTGCAATACATTCAACGAAGTTGAAGAAATAATTAATAGAATTGGTTTTAAAGTTGACGCTGGACAAGCTTTTTACAATAAAAAAATTGAAGAGGCTTTTGCCGAATTAAGTTGGATAAAAGAAGGAAAAGCAATTCCAGAACTAGATTTAAAATATGATTTCCGTAAAAATGGAGTCCAAGTTGAAGTTGAGTTTGGGAATGCACGATCTTACTATCAAGATTATATAAAATTTATGCTTTCATATCTATCACAACAGATACAATTAGGAATGTTAATTACACCGACTTTGGGGTTTGCAAATATATTATGTGAAATCGGAAAAATAAAAGCCTTACAAAGAGGGCGAAAGAGTTATTCAGGCATGATGCATTTTGAAAAAGCACATAAGGAATTCATATATTTAAAGCCTATTTTTGATATACCAATTGTAATATTTGGAATAGATATAAATCCGACATGAACAGAAATTACCTCTATTAATCACATAAAGGAATTGGCTGAACTACCCATAAAACTACTAAGAATGGCCTTTGACAAGTATAACTTGATTGTATAGGAATTTTCATTTTATTTAAGCCTGTCTGAGTGCCCCCTGTCTGCAGGACAGGCCGGCGGGTTATGGGGTGGCATGGACAAACTCCGCTTGTCCATACTTAACTCGAAAGATAAGTATATCAACTCAGTTCGATTGGCTGCGGGAGTTGGTTTTTAAAAATCAGTTTAACGATGAGATACATTCAAAGTGCCCAAAAGTAAACACATTATTATCATATTACAAATAGTGCAAATCATATCAATAGTCTAATCACTACCTAAAGGTCCATTGCAGTGGATACAGAAAAAAACAGAAGGTGAGAAATTTGGAAGATGGGAAGTTGGGAAACGTAACCTCTTGGCATCTTAATTTCTCAACCTTGTGACGGTCTCTCTGTGAACTCGGCGTTCTCTGCGGTGATATGAGCTGCTCTACTTTAGCAGATTTAGTATCTCATCCGCCGCATGTTCAGACGACCCGGGACTGCCAATTTTATTTATCAGTAATAACAAGTCATCAATACACACCTGTCTCTTCTTAAGATCGGTTAGCAATTGAATCCGTGGGACAAGTATTTTGATTACTGACTTTATATTGAAAACAGGGTTGTATTTAGTTATAGTTAATATAATTCTTGTACTATACTCTAATTACT
>JAHFOX010000089.1 GCA_023261445.1 Planctomycetota bacterium | reverse complement strand
CTAAACCTGTTACATGACAACCCTCGCAGTTTTGTTCAAAGGACTTATTTATATTAGGCGGCGTATCTGCATCTGTGGTAATTAAGGTGTTGTCGCTGTTGTACCAATTAGTTGGATTATAAGAGACCCATGCGGCATTGGGATTGGTCTCATCAACATTCCTGTTATTATACTGAATGGGCAAAATGTAATAGCTATTTCCAATTTTTACATGGTATCTCTGTTTGCCTGCTAATGCCACACCGCCATGGGTTCTGGCTACAGAATATGTGACCGAGACAGATTCATCAGCTACGTTGTAAAGTGTGACGTAATAATTATCATTAGTCGTGAATGGCTTAAACTTAACTTTACCATCGCTTGTGGTTATGATATTGCCGTTAAAAGGCGCTGCGACAGATTCCGATGTTGGGGTAAGTATTGTGTTGGCGTGGGCAGTATCTTTCCAATCTTTTTGATCTGGATGACAACCCAGGCATACTGCATTTCCCACGTATTCAGCATCGGCTGGGGCTGCTGAAGAAAGTTTTAATTTGACCTTCTTTGTTTTGTTTGATTTTACAGGTACATTGAATTTATCATTAGCCAGATAGGATGCATTAGTTGAAGGTCCTGCCCTGACAATGTAATTGCCGGATGTAAGTCCAGTTATCTTGAATTTTCCATCTTTATCGGTAGTTGCTACTTCCTCAAAATCAGAACCATAAATACTTTCTTCCGTAAGCAATTGTATGCTAATAGGTATGTTTGATAGGGGTGAGCCTGCGGTGTTGGTAACCTTGCCATTTATTTTGCCTGTACTACCGGATTTATATTCTTTTGGCGTGGTTTCAATTAATTCATTTTTGAGATTGGGATATAGAAACTTTTGTTTATGCTGCGGCGATGCCCATGATGCACTGCAATAGAAAACAATAATCGTACATAGCGTGCTTGTTATTAATAAATGTTTTCTTGTTATCATAAACAAACGTCCTTTCTATAAAGTAAATTAATATTTTACACAATGTAAAACACAATACAGAATATCAAATATCTCAATGACGAGTCAATTACAAAATGCAATTTGGTTATGCAGGATACGGAGAGGCGATTAATTTGTTTCATGAATGAACTGAATCATATCGTTTACGACGCTTTTCACAAAGAACGCAATGCTTACATGTGCGCAGGGGTACCATCTTATTTTTGGCTTTCCCAATGCCTCCCACAATTCTTTCGTATATCTGATTGGCATGACCTCATCGTAAAGCCCATTTATCATTAACAGATTCTTTGTTTTGTTGTGTTTTGCCATTTTGATGGGGTCTATTATTTGGTATACGTGTTTCGCCTGTTCGAGTGTAAAGCCTGCATTTATTATGTCGTCCCTTACGCTTCTTGTTGCTATTCCTTCCCATATAATACCGGCATTATTGCCGCCTGCCAAAATAGTGATTCCTGCATCAAATGATTCCACAGTCATTGCCAAATGCGCCAACATTCCGCCAAGGCTAATACCTGATATAACGACTTTTTCTACCTGATTTCGAAGCCATGAAGAAACAATCCTGACTTCGGCCACAAGCTGGCGTGTTCCTTCAACGGTTCTTGGTAAATCGCCAGTAATGGCATATTCGCCGCTCCACGTGCCTTCAGGCGCCCTTTCGAAGTGGAACGGAAGCTTAAGGATAAAACAGTTAATATTGTGCTTTGCCAACATCATGGCTATTTTTTTCTCTTTCCAGAGGTTGTTTCTTCCCCAACCGTGTAAAAGGATTACAGTTGCAAAATCTTTTTTACCGTGAGCCTTAAAATAAAGTCCATGGACTATATCGTTTTTAACATGTTTTGTCTGAACAGGACTTGGAAATTTAACATCAATGACTTCTATACCGTTAATATCGGTAACCTTTTTCATTAAAAAATCAGGTATTTTATCGGGTATCTTATAAAACAAATCGGGGTTTTCCAGGCAATCTTTACTTGTCAAGTGACTGAAATCATAAGTATCGGGTTTTTGAGGTGTACGGATTCTGACAGGAAAGAGACAAAAATATAATCTGTCAACGGTTTGCATGAGATACTTATTCATGGCTTAATCCAAATATTATCTTTATAAATGGAGAAACAAAGATATTCGGTGCATATAGAAGAAGTGGGAAATCCTTGATAAAACATCCTTGTAATTAAAGATTACGCCGTAGGGGCGAAGCATTTGCTGGTCTAAATAAAGCATTCATGTTAATTCTGGCAAATTTTTCGTTCGTATAGTTGGTTATTTATTTGCTTTCTTTGACAATTCGCCCATTAAGAGGCTGAATTGGTCTTGCGCTTTTCTTGAAGATCGAAGTGAATCTGTCTACCTGTGCCTTTGATATCTCAACAGGAGTTTTCAACACAATCCAGTTTACAATTTCACTGCACGGCGGTGTGGTAAGCGACCCAGAATAGTTATAATAATTTGTATTTTTAGGCATGAGTTGATTTGCATTAATCTTCACGTCTGTAACCACATGTTCTTTGCCTTCTTCTTTTGGGAGATTATTCCACAGGGTTCTTATAAAATCATTACTTTTGCCTTCTTCCATTAGCACACCGACAACAGCCAGTTTGCCGTCTTCACCCCTGTGGACAAAATGCGCCTCCATAGGATAAGATTGTCCATTTATCCTGTGTTCGCTGGGATTGTGAAAGTGAAACTGTAAAAGTTCGTATTGCTTGTTGCCAATGGAAATTGAACTGCCTTTTCCATAGTTAATTTGAATGGTATGTCCATTGTTTATGATTTTTAGTGGGGTTGAGTAGTAATTAAAATATATATTATCCAACGGTGCCTTTTCAGTTATGCTAATGCCAACGGGCGATTGACTGTCACCTGCTTTGCATTTGCAATAGTCATTTTTTATTTCACCCCAATGCTCTGGACCGTATTCACCTTCATAGCTCCAATGGATTGAATGACCCTGTTCGCCTGATCCTGCTGATAAATTTGTCGCTACGATAAAGGGAAGGGATAAAAAAGCGGAAATTATAACAACGTACTTAAAAGGCTTCATTTTGTCTCCTTAATTTATGCGTTATTCACTTAGTAGGCAAGACGTTTTTTAAATTTTATAGCATTCCCTAAACATTCTGTCAATTGAGAAATTGTCTGTTTCAGAAAGCCTTAGTATAGTGATATTAGATATGTGTTATGAACTGAAAATACTTTTGTAAAATAATGTGATCGTTGATAAATATGGTTCATTTACCCAGCAGTTGAGCTTTTTTTGATTCGTAGTCTTCGTCTGAGATAAGGCCTTTTTCTCTTAATTCATTAAGTTCTGAAAGCTTGTCGTTATCAATTCCTTTTTGCTGGGAAGTCTCTTGTGAAATGTCATGTGCCTGTGCTTCAGTAATTTCTTCTAGTTTGTGTTCGTAATCGTCTTTTGTAATAAGCCCTTGTTCGTATAATTCTTTAAGATTATTGATCTTTTTATCTTTGCTGGTGCTTTCGGATGGCATTGGAATTGGTTTTTCTTCAGACGCACCGATAAGCGTCTTCTTTTTGGTTTCATAATCTTCTTCAGTGATTAACCCCTCTTGTTTCATTTCATCTAATGCCTTTAACTTATCTTCTGCTTGCGATTCTATTTTTTCAATGGATTCACCCTCGTTTGGCGGCGGTTCAATTACATTATTACTATTTTCGGACGGCATTGAGATAGTTTTTCCCGCTGGCAAACCAATAAGCGCCTCTTTCTTGATTTCGTAGTCTTCCTCAGAAATTAACCCCTCTTGTTTCATTTCGTCCAAAGCCTTCAATTTATCTTCGTATGGAGATTTGTTTTCTTCTTCGGTAATTAATCTCTCTTGTTCCATCACTTCCGATGTGTTCGGTTTGTCTTCAGGAAGAAGTTCTTTATCTCCAATAGATTCAACCTCAGGTGTTGATGGTTCTGTTTCATCTGATGTGTTTGGTGTGCTAACGACGGTGTCTTCTTCGGTTGATACACTTTTCTCAGTATCGGTAGTGGTTTGTTTTTCTGTATGTTCTACAATAGATTCTTCGGCTGCTATCGGCGCTTTATTTTTTACTATGCCTTTTGATTCTGGCAGTTCGCCGGTATCCTTTCCTTTTATAAGAGCATCTTTCTTTTCCTCATATTCTTCCGCAGAAATAGTCCCTTCTTCTTTTAGTTCTAATAATTTCGAAAGTTTTTTGTGTAAGTCCTCAATATTTACTAGGGGTTCTTCGGCAGGTTTTATTTTTTTCGGTTTCTTTTTACCCTCTGATGTACTTTTGGTAGCTATATCCGGGCTTTTTTTGATGGGCTTATCTAAACTCTTTTCGGCAATGGTTTCTGATTTAACAACATTCGTGTCTGTTTTTACCTCTTCGTCTACGGATTTTGCAGAACTCTTTTCGGATGGAACAGCTTCCTTTGGGGTGACGGTTTCGGGTTTCTTGGAGGCTAACCTTTTTTCTTCTTTTGTGCTACGGTCTGTTTTTTTCCTTTCCTTAATCTTTTTTTCATCTCTTCCATCAAAAGGGGGAGAGAAAATAGAAACTGCCACGAATTGTTCGCCGCCTGTGTTCAGGAATTTGTGCACCGTTTTGCTTGGAATTTGCAAGATAGAGCCAGGTTTCACTATATATCGAGCGTTATCGAGGGTTGCTATGCCGCTTCCCTTTTTGACATAGATAACCTCATCGTGTTGTTTATGGTAATGAGGGCGCAGTTCTCCGTTCTCGCGGACTTGCATAAGATGCATGCTGGAATTTTTATTCTCACCTACATCTGTAATCTTTATTTCTTCATTTTCGCCCAGAGGATTTTTAGCGGCAACGTCTTCAATATTTTGCACTGTAGACGAAAAAACATCAGGGAATTTAGTAGGATGCTTCAAAGATTCTACAAAGTTGGTTGGATAATACTTTACTGTTGTACAGTTAATAAGACTGAGCGGCAAAAGAAGGATGGCAAATCGCTGTAATATTTTAAAGTAGTTCATTATTAGTTATGATCACTATGCTGATTATAGTTGGTAATGGATAAATTATGGGAAGATTATTTAATAATACTTTTTTAATTAGAACAAATGATATACGGTATTGCAAGTGAGTATTTAAAATTACGTGTGTATTTATCAGAAAATGTGTACATTTAATAATAACTTCATTGACATTTTGTTGTTCTATTCCTATTATAAAATTACGTATGAAGATAAATGAAGATCGGAGACTATTTCTTAAAAAATCATTATTAATTGGAAGTGGTATTTGTACTTCCAATTTCCTCGCTAGACATTTTATGGATTATTCCTCATTTGTTACGTGGGGGAGCGATACATCAATAAACAGCCAACCAGTTATAGTTGTTGCTCGCGACAATAATCTTTTCTACGAATCTGGAAACTTAAAAGAACCAACCGTTTCAAATTTATTACACAAGGCTGTGATGCAATTGACTCACGCTGTTTCACAGGAAAAGGCATGGCAAACCCTATTTAAACCAGACGATGTTGTAGGTATTAAATTAAACTGCCTTTCTGGTAAGATAATGTCTCCTCATGTGACGGTTGTCGAGTCTATCATACAAGGATTAAAACTTGCGGGTGTTAAAGATGGGAATATTATTGTATTTGAGCGGTTTAATCGCGAGCTCGAAACTGCTGGGTTCAGGGTTCGACGTACAACAGATGGGGTGCGGTGTTTTGGTACAGACGAACTTCAGGGAGGGGGGTACGAACCAGAACCACAACTGGCAGGCAGTGTGGGAACATGCTTCAGTAGGATAGTTTCACGCCTCTGCACAGCAATTATAAATGTCCCTGTTCTGAAAGACCACGACCTTGCAGGTGTTAGCGTTGCCATGAAAAACTTTTTTGGGGTCATTCATAATCCTAATAAATATCATGGCAGTAACTGCAACCCTTTTATTGCAGATTTGAATACCCATCCTTATATTGCCAATAAAGTAAGGCTGATTGTGTGTGATGCTATACTTGCGCAATACAACGGTGGTCCGGGTTACAAACCGCAGTGGACATGGAATTACAATGGAATAATTGTTGGCAGAGACCCTGTTGCCATGGATCGTGTATGTCATAACATTATTGAGGAAAAACGAAAAGAAATGCGTTTCCCCTCTTTAAAACAAGCAAATCGCGAACCTAAGTATATCTCCACTGCTGCCGCACTGGGTTTGGGTGTTGACAATCTTTCTAAAATCAAATTAGTCTGTACTTAAGAGTGCTACGTTTCCATAGTACGGATAACTAAAATCTATTGAATCATGGCAATCTGTTTGTTACAATTAACCAAAAGTCGTGCTTAATGCACGGCTTTTTTTATGTTGAATGTAACTGCCGCAAATTAAATCAAATTTTATTGTTAAATGATTAAGAACCGATAGGAAAATTAAAATGGCATCATCGTTTACTGAAGAACAAATAAAGCGTTACTCACGGCATATTATCTTGCCTGAGGTTGGCGGTAAGGGGCAGCAAAAGTTATTGGATGCCAAGGTGTTTTTAGTAGGCGCTGGGGGTTTGGGTTCTCCGGCGGCATTTTATCTTGCTGCGGCAGGAATTGGCAAGATCGGCATAGCCGATAGCGATTGTGTGGATCACTCAAATCTTCAACGGCAGATACTGCATTCTACAAAGGATGTGGGGCGTTCAAAGGCAATTTCAGCCAAAGAAACACTCGAGGCGTTGAATCCGGATATTGAGGTAATTCCTTATACAGAACGTCTGAATTCGGAGAATATCCTAAATATAATTAAGGACTATGATGTAATCCTTGACGGTGCTGATAACTTTCCTACAAGGTATCTGGTTAACGATGCCTGCGTCTTCCTCAAGAAACCACTGTCTCACGGCTCTATATTCAGGTTTGAAGGACAGGTTACTACAATTATCCCATTTGACGGACCTTGTTATCGTTGCTTATACGAGGCCCCGCCTCCGCCTGGCCTGGTGCCTTCGTGTCAGGAGGCAGGGGTGCTGGGTGTATTGCCAGGAGTAGTAGGTTCGATTCAGGCTACGGAAGTTGTAAAACTCATTTTGGGTAAGGGAGAAATATTAAAAGGGAAATTGCTCATTTATGATTCCCTTAACATGGACTTTAAAAAGGTCAAGATACACAAAAATCCTAATTGCCCTGTATGCAGTGATAAAGCCACGATTAAGGAACTCATTGATTACGAAGAATTTTGCCAGGCACATACTTAATTATTATAGATAATCAAGAAAAAAATAACGGCTTGAATTATGAAAAGAAGACTGTTGTATAATACAGCCCCATCTTTTATATGTATGGTTTTAATACTAAATGTGATTATGGGTATCTTCGTTATTAAGAAACTACACTCGAACGAAAAGAATATGGAACCACAAACACAGATGAAGAATATATCGGCTAAAGAAGCAAAAGAACTGATTGAAAAAGAAAATGATGTGTTTATATTGGATGTGCGAACCAAGGATGAATACAACGAAGTTCACATTAAGGATGCCAATCTTATTCCTATACAGGAACTTGAACAGAATATTGATAAGATTCCCAAAGACAAGAAAATAGTCGTTCATTGTGCAAGTGGGAAACGCAGCGCTAAGGCGTGTGAAATATTAAAGGATAAAGGGTTAAAAGAATTGTATAACATGGAGGGCGGCATAAAAAAATGGCAGGGGGAAGGCTACCCTGTAATTAAACCATAATTTTAATAAATCCCAATTAGTCCTCCTATATAGATTTTATGTTAAGACAAGTCT
>JAHFOX010000088.1 GCA_023261445.1 Planctomycetota bacterium | reverse complement strand
CGATAATCTCATCCTCATAAAGCACCTTTATTGGAGATTGAGAGACAGCATGAATATTTTCTTTTTTAAATTCTATCATCATTGCATTCTCATAAAGCTTTTCTAAAAAAGCATAACCAAGCTTATTATAAACCCTGTAAAAAATATTAATAATTCTCTCTGTTAATTCTTTATATTTAATATCCTCGTAATCTGCGTTTATCTGTGTCCTATATTAATTAGAATACAATCAAAAACAATTTTGTCAGAAAGAAATCTGAAATTAAGATTAAGATGGATATAGTTACTACGGTAATTGTTGTAGAACGCCCCACACCTGTCGTTCCTCCTGTGGTTCTTAATCCGAAATAACAACCAATTACAGCAATAAGTAATCCAAAAATTACAGTCTTTCCAATACCGCTTAATAAATCGGAAATTGTAATAGTCGTTAAAACCGAGTTGATATAAAAATTACGGTCTATTTCAAGTTCAGATAATGCAATAATCATTCCTCCAAAAATGCCAATAATATCAGCCGTAACAGTAAGGAGGGGCAATGTAATTATTGCTGCAAGTATTTTTGGGGCTACCAGTTTTTTAATAGGACTTGCCCCAAGCGCCCGCATGGCGTCAATTTGCTCGGTCACTTGCATGGAGCCAATCTCTGCCGCAATGCCAGACCCGACCCTTGCGCCTACCATAATAGAGGTGAGAACAGGTCCCAATTCTCTCACAAGCGATAGAGAAACTACACTGCCAACATACATCTCCGCACCGTACATACTTAACCCATAGATTGTCTGAAGCGACATCACCATTCCCGTAAATAATGCGATAATGTCAACGAGAAGGAGCGACCCTGTGCCGAAGTTGTCTATTTCCCGGAGCGCCAGCCTCAAATTAAATGGAGGCACAAAAATTCCAAAAAATCCTTTAATTGCCAATATAGTTGCCTGTCCAATTGAAAGTATGGATTTTTTGGCAATGACATCAATTGATAATAAAATATTCATAAGAATTTCTTAGTGCCCTTATATAAACAAACTATTCCGTATTTTTTTTACGAGGAGGTTCTTCTGTAAACGTAAATTTAAAAGAATTTATCATCTTATCAAAATCACCTTTTGCATAGTCAAATGAATCTGGCGGAGCCCAGTATAACAGGTCATAAACACTATCTCCCGCCTTGACGACATAGGAAGTTATCTTTAGTTTGCAATTATCTATTTCACCCAGCAAAATTGTGTGTATAGCGCTTTGATTATCCACCATGGAATTCTCATTTAGAATCCTCTCTTTTTCTTTTATTCCGATAAAAAGGCGGTTATTTAATGTTTCTAAAGGAACTCCTTTGTTTTCTACGTTACTGGAAATGAGCGCAATCATGGCGTGATGTTGTTTATGCCACAAGGCTATATCTTCTTTGTCTGTTTTGATTTGTTCCCAACCTTTCTCAGGCATTGCAAACGTATATTTTTTGTGAGACGGGGAAAAGACAAATTCTTTGGTCTGTAATTGCGCACAACCAAGAATGTGTACAATGATATATGCAAAACCTAACATACTCATACAGCAGGTTACATTTTTGCCCTGGAGATAATTCAATATTTTTATCCCTCTTATGATGATTTTATTATGGAATATGGCTTATAATCTACAAAAAATAAGCGGCGATAGCAATAATTAGATAGAAAGACAATAGCGAAAAACCTTCCCACCAGTTACTTTTATTATCGTGTATAACAAGCCACGTACCGCCAATAGACATGCCTAGTGTAATCAGTTCAATCTTGTTAAATATCAAATTGAAATTTTGACTAAAAAGTCCGGCAACAAGGACGCAGATGGGCGACACGAAGAGAGCAATTTGTGTACTGCTTTCGGCAGCGATAGCAAGACTCAGGTTAATTTTGTTTTTCAAGGCGCTGCTAATAGCTACGGAGTGTTCAGCCACGTTGCCAACCAGAGGCAGGATAATTAAACCCACAAAGGCAGGTGGGATATGAGTGGATGCAATGAGCGGTTCTATCTGATGCACCAAAATTTCAGAAATAAAAACAAGCCCTATAGTTGCCAAAATCAGTACAGTAAGGCTTTTTGCCATACTCCATGTGGGTGCCGTGGATTCGATTTCCTCTTTGATAACCTGGGCTGCCACCTTGTTTTCTCTATTTATAATTGTATAAAACAGCCCTACAAAATAGACCATTAGCAAAACAATTGCAATGCAGATGCTGTATTTATTAAGGGATAAGATGGAGTTTTCTTTTACAAATATGGAGGGTACTCCAAAGCACATTGCCGCCATGGAGAGATGAATGATTGTGGTGCCGGTAATGTTTGAGTTAAGTTTCAGTCCCCCATATTTAACGCCGCCAACAAATATACTCAGTCCAAGGATGAGGAGGATATTGCCAATTATTGAGCCAATTAGTGAATATTTTACGATGTCTATCAGACCGCTTTTAATTGCAAGGATGGCGATAACCAACTCCGCGGCGTTGCCAAAGGTGGCGTTAATAATGCCAGAAAAGTGGTCGCCTGTTTTTTTGGATAGGACTTCGGTAGCCTCGCCTAAAAAGTGCGCAAGCGGTACCAGAACGGCAGAAGCCAGCATAAAAGTAATGATTGCATGGAAGTGGTAATGTTGCGCAACAACGGCGATGGGTATAAGAAATAGTAGATAATGCCAGAAGCTAAGTTTTGAAAACATAAATTATCCTTATATTCATAGTGCCTGTGAAAAATATGCGTAGTTGCGAACAAATTATCTGCTTTTTCTCCAATCTTTGCAATGAAACAATTAAGCACCTCATTATAAATAAAATATTTGAAAATCAAAAAACAAAATAATGAATCAGAGATCAAAAGTTACATTGGCGGGGTAGTGCATAAGACTGACGCAAACGCATTTGAAATCACAGAGTGACAGAGCCACAACCAAAAGACAGGACACAGATTACGCAGATTAAGCAGATTTACACAGATTTTAATATGTTATAAGACCAACAAAATAATTAAAAAGACAAACGGCTTAAAAAACTTTGCTAAAAAACAAGGTTTTATAAATTTGTAATACAGAGATAATGAAGCGCAGAAACAAGCAGTTTTTTAGTTTGCAGTGGTAGAAGCATTTTCTTTGTGACGCAGTGTCTTTGTGTTATTTGCTGTCATTAACAATTTAAATTGGTCGGGGCGAGAGGATTTGAACCTCCGACCTCGACGTCCCGAACGTCGCGCTCTAGCCAAGCTGAGCCACGCCCCGTACCATTTATAATTCACCGCAAAGACGCAAAATTTAAAAATCAAAATGCAAAATTAAAACACTTTATTTTTATCTATTTTGGTTTCTAATGTCAATCAGAATATCAAATTTGAGCCTGAATGACCTAAGTTTGCTGGGATTTAAAAGATAACAAATTCTGTTTTCCACATAAATCCGTGAAAATCTATGTCCTCACTACTTCGCTTCAAACATCACCTTTTCTATTCCAATATTCCCCTCGTTATCAAAGGCATTGATGATAAAGGTGTAATCGCCCGCCAAAAGCGGTTTTGTGGTGATTTGGAAGGATTCTTCCATGCTGTCAAACATTCCGTCCACAGGATATGCAGATATCCATTCCTGTCCATCAACGGTGTATTGAACCTTTATGATATTACTGTATTCATCCCTTACTGTTCCAGAGATTACGCCCCTTCCGCCTGTTCCCATTGCGGTATTTATGGGTTTGATGCTGGGTCTTGAATTGTCAATTATAATGGGTTGTATTGTGTTTTCTACGCTGAAAGCAGTTTCTGGTGGATTATCAGGTTCGTCGCTTGCAATCAGTTTGACCTGATATTTTCCATCAGGCAGGCGCAGGGTATCCCATGTAAAAGCCCCCTTCTTTTGTGTGTTTTTGTCTATGATCTTCCATGCATTTTCATCCGTTCCCTTGTAATAAATTATCAATTGCAGTGTGTCATTATTTGGATCTTCTAAATCCCATTGGATATTTTTTTGCGCTATTTGGTGATGCGGTTTTAAACCTGAGGCTGTCTGTGTTTTTGTTTCGGGCTTGCCGTTCGCCTTTGGTTCAGGAGTCTTTTGTGGTGCGGGCGACGGTTCTTTGTCTATTGTAAAACTGACAATCTTTGGAGGTTGATTTTTTGGCAGATAAGATAACGAGACACTCTTTAACGCAGGTGTAATGTTGGTATTCGTTGTTTGTAACAAGGCTTTGTATTGTATAAAACGGGCGGGAGCGCTTATTATTTTTTCTCCTGATGATACATAAGGGTTTGACCAGTTGTTCCATGTATGATCGGGTTTTTCGCAGTTTCCAGAGCGGCTGAACAGGGTAATTTCGGTACCTTCCGTCTGAGTGCCTTTCCAATATATACATCCCCAATTGGAAAGTGCGGTTGTATCAAGTACGTTGGATGTGAAGACGCCCTCTTCGGCAAATGACGGCATGATTTTATAAACCTTTCCAATATTGCCTGTGCCAACATATAGTTCATCCTTATTTGTATTTAAACAACAAAGCACCTGTGTTTCTTCAATATCTACCAGACTGCTCGAAGTTTGATCTTCGCTGATTTTATACACACCAGAGTTGTTGCCGGTGACTACATAAAGGTTATTCTGCGTGTCCATAGATACGCCAAGAATAAACGCCTGTCCGATTTCAAAAATTTTTTGAGTAATTCCATCTTTTGCGATTTTATAGACATAATTTGGCGCAGTTGGAAGACCTGTGGTTTTCGGCGGCATTTCAGTATCCCTTGTCGGGGTTTTTTGCGATTGCATGGGTGCGGGCTGTGCCATAGGTAATTCCTGGGGAATGTTCAAGTCCCATGCTTTTTCTTCTTTGAAAAGCGGCGTGACAACTCCTGTTTGGATGGCAAGTTGAGCAGTTGGTGCTACAGGTACTTGTGCTTGTGCGCCCGATGCCGTTCCAGCATAAATATTACCTGATGAATCTATTGTAAGGCTATGAATTTCACCTTCGTTTGCATCGTAAAGGACCTCCTTTTGCCCTGATGGAGAGAGCTTATATACCAAACCATTAGGCTCTGTTCCGACATAAATATTGTTATACTTATCGAGTAGAATATCTAATAGGTTTGTTTCTGTAGTATCAAAAAATACGGTTGGAATGCCATCCGGGGATATTTTAAAAAGAATACCTTCGGCTCCGGTTGCTGCAAAGAGATTTGAATCATCATCAACCGCCATGTCCCATATATATGGCACGTGTAAACTACAAAACACGGCTGATTCGCCTTTGCTATTTATTTTGTAGATAACACCTCCGGGTGCAGTGCCTGCATATAGATTGCCGTGTTTGTCTGTGGTAATGCTTTGAATGTATAATTCAGGTGATTTGAAAAACTCTACAGCCTCTGACCCATTCTTTATAAAATAAACAGTTCCGGGGTCGCCTGTCCCGACGAATACCTTGTTTTGTAAATCTGCGGTCATTGACCAGACAAAGGCGCTTTTAATTCCGGAAATGGCTTCTGTTCTGGGAGAAAGACGTATTTCACCCGTGCTGTGGATAGACACGTTTTGTGTAATGCCTTTACCGAAATCAGATTCTGTAGATTGCATCCACATGTTGGTAGTTGTACCATTAGCCTGTGAAGACAGGAATATGAGAGTAATTAGTATAAATATTTTTAACGATAGAAAGCCTTTCATGATTATTCCTTAATTTTATTTAACGGATATTGGTATACTTTGATTTCCAGTCAATACGTATGATGTTGGAATGCGTGTTATTACTTCATCAAAGAGGGGTCCGATTCCGCTTTGATTGGAATAGCTCATGATGGAAAGTATTGAGGTTGGAAGCGATGGAAACCCTTCTCCTTTGTAAGTCACCCCTTTTTTATGTAATAAGATACGAACCATAAGACTGTTGTTTCGTTCCATGTTTTCAACATAGTGTAAAAGCTGTTCAAAATTGGTTGGCAGATACTTCCCAGCAGACCTGCCCATGTTCAATGCCTGGCCGTACATAGCATCACAGGCAGTAACATTTAGCATGCTTCCGGGCAATATATCTTCCGGTATTTGCATCGTTACCGTTTGATAAAAACATTCTCCTGTGAACGGTTTAAGGCGCACGTCTACTTGTAGTGCGTCGCCGGGTTTGACTTGTTTTTTATTTACCTTAATCGCCTCGATATACGCTGTTTGACGTGAGTCTGATACCTTAATTTTGAGGTCAATTTGTTTTATATGCACTTTCTGGAATTGATTGTTCATAATCATAGCGAATGGTTGAATTATGTGGTTGAGCGGAAACCACGATTGGTCGAGTTCATAAAAGATATTTTCGATTACTACGGGTTTCTCATATCCTTCGATTTGAGCAGAAAGTTTTATACTTACAGATTTTTCCCCTAACATTTTTTCTGTTGATAATACGGCGCTATGCGCTGCCATCAGCACAAGGCTGGGCGTTAGAAGTTTGTTGTCAATTATCTCAAATTTGTACTTGAGCTTTTGTGTTCCTTCAACTTCAATCTGACATGGTACCATTTTGGACGATTCTCCGTGAGTGCCGGCAATTCCAGCCCTTCTGTCCTGATTTATTCGACCTACTATTTCTAGCGGAGAAGCCATTTTTATGGAATTAGATAGGCTGGAAAGAATAGTATAAACATAAGCGGATGCCATAGGAAGGTCTGTATTTCCTGTTTGTAAAAATGGATGCCCAAAGGCAAGGACATTATCTCCGTCTGTATAAGTTACCGTACCAACCACAGCTGCGCTTAGGTCTCCCTTAATCAATATAGCGGCTACGGATGCGCCTGGTACAAGTTTGGTATTTTCAGAGGTAATTTTGTTTCCTTCTGAAATTGGATTTGCTGGTAGAACATAATTTCCCCCTTGTAATGGATACAATCCGTAATTGTTAAAGAGTGGTTGCATCTTTTGCAATGTCCTGCCGTCAATACCGGATACTATCAAAGGTGATAGTATCGGTGTGAGCTTTGCATTATTTAATTCCGGATTCGTTGCTTCTTGCGGTATCAATGGGGTTGTTTGTGATGTTAATTCTTGCTCATTTTCTGAGGGAGATGGCAATTCCCAATCATTTGATGTTAGTGAAATGTCTTTTTGCTGAGCTTGTATATTGAGCAAGGTATTTTTCATTTCATTAATCGGCGTAACGCCTGCTACGGCTTCTTTTGCAAAGCTCCATCCATAAGCAACAGCGCCGATTAGACGATTATTAATGTAAACGGGACTGCCGCTCATACCGGCAATAATGCCCGAATTTTCTAATGGGCCGCCTGACATCCTGATTAAAACCATGTTGCTCTTTGCCTCCCAGTTTTTTAGTATGCCAAGCACCTCAACGTTAAATATCTCGATTCGGTCACCTATGAATACAGTTTTGCCATAGCCTTTCATGCCTGGTGTAATTTCATCTACGTCCATGATGTTTTCCAGAGCGGCGAGTGGGGTATGTTTGAAGTGAGTGAAAATACAAAAAATGCCCAATAATACAAATAAATAAGGTATTTTATGTATTTTGAATTTCATGCTGCAAACTCTACCAAATTTAGTAATTTATTGTCAAGGTATAAAAGATGTTGAAATATTGACATTCAGGACTTAAACTATAGCAACAGTATTTTTATATTTTATTGATTAGTGATTGTAATGAAAACATTATTACTTAATTTAAGGGAACAAGAATTTTATTGGAGTCACATCGAAACAGCCGCACAGGCTTTAAGAGCGGGTAAATTGGTGGCTTTCCCTACAGAAACAGTATATGGACTTGGTGTACATAGAGATAATGTGGAATCCGTTGAGAGTATTTTCGGAGTAAAGAAAAGACCCGAAGAAAAAAGGCTTACTTTAATGATTGCCGACCTCGATGATGTGAAGAAATATGTTGAC
>JAHFOX010000123.1 GCA_023261445.1 Planctomycetota bacterium | reverse complement strand
ATGCTGGGCTGTAAGCTAATTAACAAGCATTCTTCTGAAAATAAACGTCCCACCGATAAAAAGAATAATATTTGCTCCCCATATTGCTGGTATCACTGGTATGAATGCATTTTCTGCAAGTACGATTCCTGTTACCACCAGAGGATAGTATAAAAATAAGATTACTATGAAACTAGCTCCGAATCCAACCATGAGGTTGCCGCTGCGTAGCTTAATGCCGAGCGGAATACCAATGATGATGAAAGTTAAACAGGAAAGCGCCTGTGACAGCCGCTTGTGAATTGAAATGTCATTTTTACGTTTTAATTCTTTTTTACTGGCGATATTTAAATCGTTTTCGATTGCACTATATTTCTTTAGTAAGGCGTCCCGTCGTGCATTAATATCGGAAAGGGTTTGGGAAATCGAATTGATGTTATTAGTCTCGTCACTTATTGTCTGTTTGGCTGTATTCATCTTTTTTTCTATGCTGTAAACCCTTTGTTTTTCCCTCTCGATGGTTTCTTTAATTTGCATGATTTTTTTACCCACGTCTTCCATAGAACTGTCTGATTTACCTTCTTTTTTAGCCTGTATCAGGTTTTCGTTAGCAACGAGGATGTAATTTTTGGCTATCTTGCTTTCGTTTTCCAGTCCCTCAATTTTTGTTTTTTGTCTCGCTAAGTTTTCGTCAGATCGTTTCAATTCCAAAATGAATTTTTTGCGTTTTCTGGATAATTCATTTAATTCTTCCTGATATATGGCAAATTCATGAGAAATGCTATCTTTGTCTTGTTTGGAATCCGGCGATTGTTTTACGTATGTTGCCAATTCCTTATCAAGTTCTCTGTTGCATTTGCGTAATTGAAATACCGTCAAATATTTTGTGGAGGACTCTCGTCTCTTTTCTTTCAAGGGAATCTCGAAAGTGGTTTCGTTAAATAAACCTACACGGGGAATTTCTCCTAATTTGTTGTAATTGGGTTTGATGAATTCTCCTCGATGTAAAGTAAGTAGTATCTTGCTTTTGTTTTCGTTCATTTTGATAGAACCTTCTTCGGCGAGAATAACATCTGTTACGTAATCACTTGTGTATTGAATTACTGCAATATCTTTATTAATGTTATTTTCCACACTTCCAATGTAAATTTGATATGGATATAGATCTATTTTCTTCTGGAAAGTTGCAAGACGTCCCGCCAGCACGTTGTTTATAGCGCGTTCCTGCAGTAACATTATTTTATAACAAGACCTGGGCAAAATTTCCGAGGATAATGAAAGGGTTATTAAGCTGAAGATTACTCCAACAACTAGAATTGGAGTAACAATTTTATGTATATGAATGCCGCTAGTCTGGATGGCAATGATTTCATGATCGGCGCTCATTCGCCCGTACGTCATAGCAGTAGCAGTGAGCAAGGCTGAGGGTATTGAATATGGAGAGGCTTGAATAAGGAGGTGCGGTATGAGTGTCCTGAGAGCGATAATATCTAAACCTTTATGCAGCAGTTGAATAGTAAAGCCCAAGAATATCAAAAATTCAAAGCATGCAAAGGACGGCAAAAATGTCCGGAACCATTCCCTGGCAAGATAGCGTTGTAATATTTTATTAAAGAATATTTTTGACATTTTGCAGTTTTCTCAATTTGTCTATATTTCTTGCTTTTTTCTCATTTTACTGTATTTTTCAATGCTTTCAATCGAATTTAATGTTTTCAACTCAAGAGGGTTGAAAATACAAGAGTTAATATCTGCTGACTATGGGGCGAAGAAATAATACATTATAAAGACTTTGTATTGCTTTATGGTGTACCTACAGAGTGAAATATCATAATCCTATACAAAACAGTAATTTAACTTGAAAACGTTCCATGAAAGGCTTATATTTACACGTGAAGATAAGATTAATACCTTTTTAGGCAGATAATTTTCAAGGGTGTGTGTCCAAGAAGACGCCCCCGCAATAAAGTTACGATAATAACGGAAATGTTTGACAGAATACTAACTAAATATAGAGTGAAATATAGAATATTTTTTATTGCTTTGTCTGTAGTTTTATTACGCGTGGGTGTTTCCTTGAGCAATGAAAAAGATTCTAAGGGGCAGCTGCCTGAGGCAACATCAATGGCGAGTATAGAAATGTCATCTAATATAAAGTATGTTAGTCTGAGCCTGAAGGATAGCATTGTTTATGCCTTACACAATAATTTTGATATAGAGGTTTCAAAGCTTAACGCAAAGAAAGAGGATTATAATATTACTGCAGAAAAGGCAAAGTATGATCCCTCAATGAAACTAACAGCTGATATGGAAAATAATGAGACGCCGACCTCCAGTAAACTGATTAGTGGTTTTGAATCAACTTCCATTAGCCCTTATGTTGAGCAGGGGAGAACGGCTGATGCTGTAATTCAATCTTTAATTCCTACAGGCGCAACTGTGTCTCTTGAATACAATATATTCAGAGATTTTTCAGACCCCTCCCCATTTAGCTTAATAAATCCATATTATGAGAACTATATCGAGGCGAAGATTACACAGCCTTTGTTAAAAGGAGGGGGTTGGTTTTACAATAGAAGTCTCATTTACATTGCTAGAAATAATAAAAAGATTTCTCTTTCGCAATTCAAAAGCACTGCAATAGAGGTTTCAAATGCAGTTCAAGAGGCGTATTGGACGCTAGTAAAGTCAATAGAGGATTTAAGGGTGGCAAAAAAGTCTCTTGAACGCGCCGAAGACTTATTGAAGAAAAACAAGATACAAGTAAACGCAGGCACCTTGGCGCCCATTGAAATTATTGATGCGGAGGCTGGTGTGGCGTCAAGGGTTGAGGCGATAATTTCTGCTGAAAATGCGGTCAGAGATAAAGGAGATGAACTAAAAAGAATTATGAATCTTGCGGATAATGAAATTATTTCCGACGCAGATATCGTTCCAACCGATAAGCCTGTCTTTCAGCCTAAAAAGGTTGAATTGAAGGAAACTCTAAAAATAGCGATGGAAAAACGTCCTGAATTGCAGGAATTGCATCTCAAAACGGAAAATGCGGGCATGGAGAAAAAAAGACGCAAGAATGAATTGTTTCCTGCCCTTGATTTTACGGCAGGAATGCGTTATTCAGGACTTGGAAATGAGTTGTCAGATGCTAATGATTCTACATTTTCTGAGGATTTCCAGGGGGAGTTTTTTACACTTACGTTGTCATTTCCGATAGGAAACAGGTCGGCAAGGAGTGCGTACAATAAATCAAAAGCAGAGGAAAGACAGGCTGGTATAAATATTAAAAAAAAGGAACTAGATATTGTAGTTGAGGTGCGAGAATCTGTTCGGGCGGTTATGACAAACATTGAAAGGGTCAATGCAACCAGAAAGGCTGGAGAATTAGCGCAAAAAAGGTTGGAAGTAGAGGAAAAGAAATACCGCGTAGGCAGGTCTACAAGTCTGGAAATACTTCGGGCACAAGAAGATTTGGCTACTGCAGAGGGCAA
>JAHFOX010000024.1 GCA_023261445.1 Planctomycetota bacterium | reverse complement strand
TGCCTGTTTGGATTATGCCCGTCAGTTGTCTGAATTTGAGGTCACGGTTTAATGGGTTTAAGATTCTTTACAGACCACTGCATATCCAATTTTATAATCAAAACACTTCAAGATGCAGGTAACGAAGTATTTAGATTAAGAGATTATATTTCTACAGATTCAGCCGATCAGATTGTAATCTCAAAGCATGGAAGAAAAGCCTTAAAAAACATTAATTTTTTACTCAGTGTCTTTTAATATTGGAATAATAACCTTGTTTTATAATTTCCGTGTCTTTGTGACTCTGTGGTTTACAATCTGCATGAATCTCAGATTCTTTATCTGTGTAATCTGTGCAATCTGTGGTTCCGAATTTTCACACCACAATACTTTTGCCATAGGGGATGCTTCGAAATTCACTTTTGCTCAATTGCAATATGATGGTGGTAACTGGAATCCCAGGCCTAATGCCGGTAAACGGCTGATGTGGGAACTCATTAAACGCACCAGCGTTGAGGCGCATATTGATATTGTCACCATTCGGCCGGACGATGTTAATATTTTTGAGTATCCATTTGTTTATATGTCGGGCGATCAGGAATTTCCGCCTCTCAGCGATGAGGAGATTGGCAACCTCAAATTATATCTGGAATTCGGAGGCACGCTTTTAATTGATGACTGCATTGGGAAGAGTGATTTTGGTTTTGATAAATCCGTTCGGCGTGAGATTAAAAGGTTGTTTCCGAATAAACCACTCGAAAAACTACCCCCAGAACACACCGTCTTCAAATCTTTTTACTTACTGAATCAGGCTTATGGCAGGATTATGGGAAAATCCTATCTGGAAGGCATAACGATAGAGAACCGCACTGTTATTATCTATTCACAGAACGACCTTGGTGGCGCATGGGCAAAGGATCCGCTTGGAAAGTGGGAATACGAGGTAATACCGGGCGGAGAGGTACAAAGGGCAATGGCATTTCGTCTGGGCATTAATATTATCATGTACACCCTGACAGGCAATTACAAGCAAGACCAGGTACACCTGCCGTTTATTTTGAAGAGACAAATGTGAATTAAAAAAGAATCAGATCAGCCACAGAGTACACCGAGAACACAGAGTTATAAAAGTACAAAATAAAAGTTTGTTTTTAGCCTTCTTCTCCTTTTTCTGTGCCCTCCGTGGCAATACCATTAAAATTAAGAATATGGAAAACTTTACACAATGGCATCTCACATTTGTTGGCATTGAAAATCTAGGGTTACGTGCATTTGTAATATTTCTTGCAATTACTGCGCTATACTTCTCATGGTTGAGCATTAAAGCCAGCCAGCCAATAACCAAGCGATTATTGCTTCTTGCCCTTAGATTTATTGCGGTTGCGCTTATAGTCCTCCTTCTTCTCCAGCCTCAAATAGAGCAGAAAGAGGTGCTTAAGTTAAAGAACAAGGTTGTATGCCTCCTTGACAATTCAAAAAGTATGACTTTAAAAGGAGGAGACACGGGCATCACCAGATTTCAGCTTGTCAGCGATTTCTTTAAAGACAATGCATCCTTTATTGAATGGTTGGAAAATAATTTTGATGTGGATTATTTATCATTTTCCGACACGATTAAAGAGATTTCTCATAATGATATTGAGAAGGGAATAGCCCTTGATGGCGCAAACACCGATTTTGCACAGATACTAAAGCAGCTTAAAAACCGTTATGAAGGCAAATCTGTTAAGGGTTATTTAGTTTTTTCCGATGGCGCTGATACGGTTGACCTCCCTTCCAATGTAAACAAACTAGAAGTCATTTCAAATCTCGCCAAAGATATTTCGTCGCCATTCTTTACGTTTGCGCCCGCCGGTAACATGGAGGTAAAAGATGTTGCTATTAGTGACATCTCTTATGATAGTTTTACTTTTGTAAGAAGTCCTTGGGAAGCGGGTGTTGTTATAAAGATTTTTGGATATAAAGACCTTAAACTTCCAATTACGCTGAAACAGGGTAATGATATAATATCCTCAAAAATTTTGGATACTGGAGATGAAGGTGAAATTCATGTAGACCTGTCATTTACGCCGTATACGACAGGAACGTTTTTATATACTATTTCAATTCCTGTTCAGCCTCATGAAGCAATCACAGAAAATAATCAAGTCAGTTTTTTGGTAAAAGTGGTGCGTGATAAAATCAGGGTTATGCATGTTTGCGGCCGTCCATCATGGGATGAACGTTTTCTAAGACGGCTATTAAAAAGCGATCCCAACATTGATCTTATATCCTTCTTTATATTGAGAACGCCAACCGATACCTCTGAGGCGCGGAACGATGAGCTTAGCCTGATTCCATTTCCGGTGGACGAGTTATTTACTCAGGCACTCAGCAGTTTTGATTTGGTTATATTTCAAAACTTTGATTATCGGCCTTATGACACATCGTTCTTCCGATTTTCCCATTATCTGAGTAACATTAAAAAGTTCGTAACAGAACAAGGCGGGGGTTTTGTAATGATCGGCGGTGATATTTCATTTTCACAAGGGGGGTACGATGGGACGGCTATTGAGGAAATCCTTCCAATAGATCTTAGTGCTGGAAAGGATGCTATTGATACATCTCGATTAAAAGCGGTACTGACCAAGGATGGTTTAAAGCATCCAATAACCATTCTTGATGGTGATACAGACAGAAATATCGCTATATGGAAAATCCTTCCAGAGATTGATGGATGTAATATAACCACTCAGCTAAAAGCCGATGCGGTACCATTGGCAGCCTATCCAGCAAGTGGGAATCCGCCGCTTATTTCTATCAGAAATGCAGGACTTGGGCGGTGTATGGCAATCACAACCGATTCTTTATGGCGATGGAATTTTTTATCTGTCGCAAAAAATGGTACTAATAGACATTATATTAAATTTTGGCAAAATGCCATAAAATGGCTCATTAAAGACCCTACTCTGAATCCCGTTCGTATAATTGTAAACAAAGAGAAGTTTTTGCCTAACGAAGAAGTATCTGTAAGGATTGAGGTATTGGGTAGAAATTATCAGCCTTTAGAAGGTGTACAATTAGATATAGACGTTATAAATGAATTTTCTGGTAAGAGCACATTTTCCACAAACGGGGTTACCGATGGTAGCGGTCAGTATAGATTTAACGTCAAATATGATACAGAAGGCTATTATATTGCTAGAGCTACAGCGAAGAAAGAAAACGATGAAATTGGACAGGAATACACAGTATTTAACATTGCTTTGGAAGACAAAGAATTTAAAGACCCATCAATCAGAAGAGATATTCTGATAAAACTTGCCGAGTGCTCTGATGGAAAATACTTTGACCTACCCACAAAAAACATACAAGATAAGCTTTCTATTGAAAATCCTTCTGTTGTAAAGCTGGTAGGTAAACGGCAAATCTCTTTGTGGGATAACGGATATGTCTTTATGATGATATTAACAATCTTTTCTTTAGAATGGTGGATAAGAAAACGTATCGGATTAAGTTAAACAAAAAAAACTTGCAATAACGCGTCTTGTTTAGTATATTTTAGGTCTTTCCGAATGTCCCTTGGTAAGACGCTATTATTATAACAGTGTATAAGAGGAGAGGTTCGGCGTGGTAATAGCGATAGATGGTCCAGCAGGTTCTGGGAAGAGTACCATTGCCAAGATGCTGGCAAAACGACTTGGTTTCAGATATCTCGATACAGGAGCTATGTATCGGGCGCTTACCTGGAAGGCAATACAGAACGGTACGAACCTTGGGGATAAAGATGCCTTGTGCCAGCTCATGGATCAAACTAAAATTGAATTCCAGGACATATATGGGAATTTGGATGTATTTGTAGATGGAATTAATGTTACTAAAGAAATTCGTTTGCCATCTGTTACAAATAATATCCACTATATTTCAGATACGCCTGGTGTCCGGCAGCGTATGGTAATGCTTCAACAAAAGTTTGCGTCAGAAGGGAATACAGTTGCCGAGGGAAGAGATATGGGAACGGTTGTGTTCCCACGGGCGGAAAAGAAATTTTTTCTTGATGCGGATGTTGAAGAACGTGCCAGAAGACGTTATACCGAGTTTGCGCCTGCAAATAAAAAAGTTTCTTATAATGACGTAATAAAAGATATAGAAACACGCGATAAGCGTGATACGACAAGAGACAACTCTCCTTTGGTAAAAGGGAGTGATGCAGTTTACATTGATACGACAAAATTGACCATTGAAGAAGTGTTTAATATGATACTCAAGGAAATCGAGCATATCATAAAAAACTGAGGTGCGTTTCTAGCCTGTCGAGAGCAGGTTTTATTTCATAAATTTTTTTATTTATTGTAATTTTTATTTTGGAGAATTTATCAAAATTATGGACCGTGATATTTTAAAAGAGTACAGCGTAAATGTAGCCGATATTGAAAAAGAAGTTGATGCGATTATGGGGAGTGAGGATATGAAAAAGAAGATAGAATCTACTTATTACGATTCTATCCAAAACTTTGAGGTCGGCTCAGTTTTGAAAGGACGTATCCTGAGTGCCGTTGGAGATAACATTATCGTAGACTGTGGATATAAATCTGAGGGCATGGTCCCCAAGTCTGAATTTGACGGTCCTTCTGAAATAAGGGTTGGCGAAGAGGTAGAAGTTTTATTGGAAGCGGTAGAAGATGATTCAGGTCTCATTAAATTATCCAAACGCAAGGCAGACCGTATACGCGGCTGGGAAAGAGTAATTGCGAAATATAAAGAGGGTGATATCATAACGGGGCGCGTTACGCGAAAGATTAAAGGAGGCCTGCTTGTTGATATGGGTGTTCCCATATTCTTGCCAGCCTCTCAGATTGATGTGAAACCGCCCGGCGATATTTCACAATACATTGGGCAAGAAGTTACTTGTAGAATACTCAAAATAGATGAAGAAAGACAAAATATTGTCGTTTCCAGAAGAAAGCTTATCGAGGAGGATCGCTCCAAGAAGAAACATGAATTATTATTAGAAATTGCTGTCGGACAAGTCAGAAAAGGAATTGTAAAAAACATTGCCGACTTCGGCGCATTTATAGACCTGGGTGGATTAGACGGGCTTTTACATATTACCGATATGAGCTGGGGCAGAATAAGCCATCCGTCCGAAATGCTTGCCATTGATGATGAGATTGAGGTAAAGATACTAGGCATTGACATGGAAAAGGAAAAGGTTGCTCTTGGACTCAAACAAAAATCTGAAAATCCATGGGTGAACATAGAAGAAAAATATCCTGTAGGATCTGAAGTAAAAGGACAGGTTGTTAATATAATGTCCTATGGCGCCTTTGTTAAACTTGAGATAGGTATTGAGGGTCTGGTACATATCTCTGAAATGTCATGGACGCGCCGCATTAATCATCCTTCTGAAATGGTAGCAATTGGTGATATGGTAGAGGTGGTTGTTCTCAAAATAGATAGAGAAAAGGAAGAGATTTCCCTCAGTATGAAACAGACAGAAGTCAATCCATGGACGGTTATTGAAGAAAAATATCCAGCAGGAACAAAGATTAAGGGCCGCGTCCGCAATTTGACAAACTATGGCGCTTTCATAGAGATTGAAGAGGGTGTGGATGGTTTGCTTCATATCTCTGACATGTCATGGGCAAAGAAGGTGGGGCATCCCTCCGAAATTGTTAAAAAGGGTGATAAGATAGAGGCTATCGTGCTTTCCGTTGACCGCGAAAAGAAGAGGGTTGCTTTAGGTCTGAAACAACTTTCCGATGACCCGTGGACAAAAGAAATACCTGATAAATTTAAGGTAGGCGATACCGTTAAAGGTAAAGTTACCAAATTGACAAATTTTGGTGCGTTTCTCGAACTGGGCAAGGAAATAGAAGGGCTTTTACACGTTTCAGAATTTTCCAATGATAAGGTGACCAATCCTGCCGATTTTGTTAATATTGGCGATGAGCTTGAAGTACGGGTAATTCGCATAGAACCTGAAGCAAGAAAGATAGGGCTCAGCCTAAAAAAAATGTCTGACGCAGAAGAAAAATGTGCGGTATCCTCGCATTCTAATGAAGATTCTAAACAGCAAATATGTAGCGAAACAACAAATAACTCAGAGACGGACATTTAATAATTCCGTCATATAGGTGTGGAGGTGTTTATACGGAATCTGCCTTAAAAACATATTTGAAAGAAATTAACAAGGTTCCGTTGCTATCTCCTGATGAAGAAAAGGAAGTAACAAAAAAGGTTGTAGAGGGAGATGAAAAAGCGCGGGAAAGACTGATACGTGCTAATCTGAGGCTAGTTGTTAGTATTGCGAAAGAATATGTTAATCGGGGAATTTCTTTCTTAGACCTGATCGAAGAAGGGAATTTAGGCTTATTCCGCGCTGTTCAAAGATTTGATCCATCTACCGGATATAAATTCAGCACCTATGCTACATGGTGGATTAAACAGGCAATCCGCAGGGCCTTGGCAAATAAGGCAAAAACAATTCGCATACCTTCCTACATGCTTGAAAAAATGTCCAAACTAAAAAGCACATCTCTTAGTTTATTGGACAAGCTTGAAAGGACACCCAGCCAGGATGAGATTGCAGAAGAGATGGATATTACTGCAAAAAAAGTAGAAACCATTGAACACGCTATACGTTCGACAAGCTCACTCGATACGTCAGGCGTTACTGGTTCAGATCTTATTTGGGCGTTAAGTAGTATTTTACCCGACAAAAGAACGACGACTCCTGAAGCTGAATTGGAAGAGACTTATGAAAAAGAATCTATTGAGAGGCTTTTGGAGATTATTGGTAAAAGGGAATCAATGATAATAAAAATGCGGTATGGATTGATGGATGGTGAGCCAAAAACATTAGAGGAAATTGGCAAATTGTTAAATATAAGCCGTGAACGCGTCCGTCAAATAGAAAAAGAGGCAATTCAAAAATTACATTATATTATGACAGGAGAGAAATAAACATCTTATGGACAACTTAAAAAAAATGGTCAGGGATATACCCGATTTCCCTAAAAAGGGCATCGTATTTAAGGACATTACTCCCATATTACAAAACCCAAAGGGATTGAGGGATGCCGTTGAAACGATTTCTAATCATTATAAAAACAAAAAGATTGATATTGTTGTTGGTGCCGAGGCACGCGGTTTTATCCTTGCCCCCACGATTGCCTTTAGCTTGGGTGCTGGCTTTGTCCCTGTTAGAAAACCTGGTAAACTCCCCTATGAGAAAGTCAGCATGAATTACGCATTAGAATATGGCACTGATACGCTTGAGATGCATAAGGATGCTATCAGAAAAGGACAGCAGGTGTTGATGGTAGATGATTTATTGGCAACAGGAGGAACTATGGCTGCCTGTTGTAAGATGGTCGAATCACTAGGTGGAAATATAGTAGGATGCGCCTTTTTAATTGAGTTGGCTTTTTTGAATGGCAAAAAAGCCTTAAGTAAATATGATGTATACTCGCTTATAAAGTATTAAAAAAGCCTTAATATTTAAACAGAGTTCTCCACTTCTGAATTCTATGAAAGTGGATATTTAGGCATTATTTATTTATCATTTCAGAACTATTTCGATTGGTTGTCCTTCCTTCCAGACTTGATTAAATACTTTCACGTTTTTTAATGCATCCATTATCTGTTTTTCAATCCACATAATTACATCGCTATAGCCGCAACTAAAACATCTGACCATCGCTGGGCCTTTCATTGTTTTTACAGTCACAGAAATTGCTTCACCATTGCAATTAGGGCATTTGGTCGAGGCAACCACAGCTTTATATTTTTCTCCGACTTCTTTATTTGAGAACTGTTCTGCCATTTTTATGCTCCTTTAGAGAGGTTAAGAATGTCGCTTCGCATTTTAAAACAAACCTTTCTAAATAAAAGTTTCAAACAAATTACTTTTGTTGTAAATCAATGGAGAGGGCGAATTATTAGAAATAGTGTAGCTATTATTTATTTTAGTTTCAAGTAATTTGTTTATTCTCTGTACTGTCAGTGGCAACAAATTAATTAGGTACTGCGTAGAAAACTCCTGCCCCCGATTTGGCGGCGCATCCGTCCATGTCCAATAAATACTGCAGCGTGCGATTTCAACGATAATGAACACAATTGTTCTGCGTTGGAAGTTTTTGTATGATATGGTGGGCGCTAGTGGATTCGAACCACTGATCCCTTGCGTGTGAAGCAAGTGCTCTAGCCGCTGAGCCAAGCGCCCTGAGCGAAGGATTTACGGCATATTTCATTGTAATTACTAAATGTGTAATAATTATTATATATTATTTGTAAGTTCATATTAGTAAGGATCGGTATAAATTTGGGTTTTGTAGTCACAATTTAGTCACATTATATATCAAGCGAATTCTATTTTTACGCCTTCTTTTTTGATTTGAGAGACGATATCTAATTCGTTTTTCTCAAATTCATCTTCTCTAAAACAAAGAACCTCCAGGATGGAGTTATATTCCTGTGCTTCGTGGAATATTTCAAAGGTTTCTTCGTAATATTTCCTTGGCTGGTTAGGTTTGCCTAATACAGCAGCTATATCAATATCGCTATAGTCTTTTTGGTCGCCTCTTGCATATGAACCAAATAAGTAAGCAGAGTAAACAGGGTGTCTTTTGGAAGCCTCTTTTAAAAAGGCTTTTGCAATCGCTAGGGCTTCATTTTTAGTGTAAGCCACTGAACTTTCTCCTTTGAAAAATCCACAAAATCTTTAGCCAAGCCAACCGTAATCTGTGACGATAACTCATCAATGTCCTCTTTATATCTTGCATTGAGGTAATACTGGGAAAGAAAATCCATCTTTTTAAGATCCGCCTTATTTATAGAATCAGCCACACTTGTCATTTCTGCAAGACGTCTCAGATTGTGTATAGGAATAATTTCTATTCCTTTAAATGCCATTAATGCTTTAAAGCATTTTTCTAGTGCTTGTTGACACATAAAAACGGCATAGATGTATCTTTTGGTTGTATACATGGCTTCGGCAGTATCCATATCATAATTTACACGCTTAAGCCAATTTTGATAGATGGGTTTTTCCATGTAGGGTATTTAAAGTAGCATTATAGCATCTATTTAGCAGAAATAGGTATATATTTAGATTTTGTGGTCACAAATTATTTAGTGCATTGTTTATTGGTTCTATAGCATTTCTTGCATAAGTTTCTATACTCATAAAAAAAGCATTAGAGAAAGAAGAGTCTGAGTGTGAAAGTGCAACTTTTGCTTGGTCATTTACTTTATTTATATTTAAATAAGCTTTACAAAGGATACCTAATATTTTTTTATCATACTTAAATATTTCATGTTTATGATCATTCCATAAAACATTAGATAGCTGAACATACAATGTATCTTTTGCCTGTACATCATGATGTGAGATATTTTTAAGATAATCGTCTAATCTTAATTTATTCTCATTAAGTTCTGTTTTTATTGCGGCTATACTATTTTTAAATGTTTTTTCTTGTTCAGATCTGCTCTCTGATTTGATGGAATATTTAATAGCTAACAACGTTATTCCACCACCAATACCAGCGCTTAATAATGGTATTATGATATCTCTAAACCATGTCCATGTGTTTGTGTTATTTATATTTTCCATATAAATTTCATTAATTAAAGTATTAAGTAATTTTTGGATATTTTCTAAATTCTTTATGGCATCATAAAGTCACAGCACTTCTGTTATTGTTTATATGTAAATAAATTCTATAAGGTCTTTCAAATCATTAAGTACCCTTAACGCTGACATCTCATTTACAATTTGAAGCAACTTTTCGTTACTGCCATGTAATGCTGTGTTTCCACTAATTCTTATAAAATTTACCTTATTTTTATAGTTTTTCTTGTTCTTAAGTTTATCCACAGTATCCCATCTTGATAAAATATCGTGAAGGTTGTCATAATTATAAAATTCCTGAAAATTTGTCTTCAACATTAATTCTAATATAGATCTCGACATTGCAGTCGCAGCCAAAAAGTTTCCATAGATGAAACAGGAACAGGATTCATTGAAGCCTTGTATTATACTTTTAGATACATTTTTTAATTTAGAAGGGTATATATAAATACCCTTTAGTATAAATTTACGCTTTAGCCAGTTATCGGGGTCATAATTGGGTAGTGAAAAGAATGCATCAAAGCGTTTGGTGAATCTTCCTTCAATTCCTTCGTCTTTCCCAGCCCAATCATCTCTTGCGTGCTCTAAAAGAACTGATAATTGACATTTGTCTGAAATTTCTTTAGAGGAAGATTTCCTTTTTTTGAGTGATCTTATTAACGAAAGGAACCGATCAGAACAAGTATATACTTTTCCAGCAGTTGTTGCATTTTCAAAATCTTCTAATGAATCTAATAACTCCGCAGAAAGTTCTCTAAATTTCTCATTATTATTGTAAATTAAATCTATTTTGCTACAATCGCCATTAGCAATTTCATTTATAAGTTTATTTAGCTCTAAATAAGCCTTAAAATATCTAAGTATTATTTCGTCCAAGTTTTCTACATTTTTAGACAATTCCATAATATATATGCTCCTCTATTTAAAGTTTGTAGAGAAGTTTTTCATAATAATTACTAGATGCTAACCAGAATTTCAGGTAAAATATTTTGTTGGTATTGAATAAATTGTCCAATCTTTTGTTTTTTATGCGAACTATCCCAAACATCCCACAGTATTTTTAGGTATTTTATTAAAAAACAATGTTAAATTCCATTGAAAATAATTTGTCGTGGTATTTTTACTCCATCTGAAATTCTTTGACAAAAGGTTTTTTTTGGCTTAAATCAACTTCTATTGAGTATTATTCACAAATTCTTTACACAAGGCATGGGTGAAGTTGAGAAGATGGGAAGCCGTGAAGCTGAGAAGCTGAGAAAATGAGAACATTTTAACCTCATAACCTCCCAACTTCACAATTTCTGATTTTATTGAATGTTACTATATTGAAATTTTTAAAGATTTTTAAAAGAGGTAGATGCTATGCATAACAAAGACAATCATCTTTCGCGCAGGGACTTCTTGAAACATACTGCCCTTGGTGTAGTTGGAGCTGGCATAGGTATTAACGGTTTTAGAAATCTGCAAACAGTCTTTGGTGCTGACGATCAACTGCCTTCCTTTGACAAAAGCAGAGTAATTGCCGTTAAAAACAATGGAATTATGAAAAGCAGTAGCCCTGATCCAAAGATCGTGCAGAGGATGATGGACGAAGGGATGTTTGCCCTCACAGGCAAAAAGACCACATCTGCCGCATGGCGCACGCTTTTTACCCCTGAAGATGTAGTTGGAATCAAGGTTAACCCGATTGGCGGTGTGAAACTCTCTACCAGGCCAGAAGTTGTTAACGCAATTATTCTCGGCTTAAAAGCTGCCGGAGTGAAGGAAAACAATATCATTGTGTGGGATCGTTTCAGTTACCATCTGATTACTACCGGCTTCCCGTTGAATCAGGGAAGCAGCGGCGTTCGCTGTTATGGCACAGAGGGGACGGCTGGATACGATAAGGGAATATATTATGAATCATTAGATGACGACTACACTTTACGTGAAGAAGACGGGGCACGTTCTCTATTCAGTAAGATTGTTACCCAGCACGTTACTGCAATTATTAACGTCCCGGTTATGAAAGACCACGGAATTGCAGGTGTGACGCTATGCCTTAAAAATCTGGCATTTGGTGCTATTAATAATACCAAGAGATTTCATCCAACCCCCTATTTTTGTGACCCAGCTTCAGCGGAGGTTTGTGCCCATCCTGCGATTAAAGACAAGATGCGGTTGCATATTGTGGATGCACTTCAGGCATGTTTTGACGGTGGTCCTGCAAGCATGAAGACGTGGACAATATGGAATGAGGAACGGCTCTTTTTCGGAACCGACCTGGTAGCAATTGACAGGATAGGGCTCGAAATCATAGATAAGAAGCGCAAGGAAAAGAATTTAATGTCTGTGTTTCAGAAAGCCAAACACATTGCCACAGCAGAGAAAAAGGGATTGGGTATTTATAATAGAAACAATATTGAATTAATTGAAATTAATGTATGAAAATTTCAAACCGATAACGCAAATCATTTCAGTTGTTTAGAGAAAGAAATTTGCCGACAAAGGTGGCTTGACCTAATCTTGAGTTTCTGGTAAAAACCTTGTATTTTTATCTATTGGAGATAACTCCTCTATTTCCTTTTTGCTTCCAGCGCCAAGCGACTTGAACTTTCTAGCTGAAGGCAATACGCGTCCTTCAAAGGATGCAACGGCCGAATTGAAGGATTCGACTGCCCTTCCGAGAGATCCTCCAAGTTTGTTCAGATGTTCTACCATTGTGGCAATGCGCTCATGAAGTTCCTGTCCAAGTTCACTAATATGCTGGGCATTTTCGGCTATTTGCTCCTGCCGCCAGCCATAATGCACAGCGCGCAGCAATGCAATTAAAGTGGTGGGGGTTGCAAGGATGACGCGTTGATTGACACCTTCTTCGATTAGTGACGGGTCCTGCTCCAGGGCGGCACTGAAAAATGTTTCTCCGGGCAGAAAGAGTATCACAAATTCAGGTGTAGGCTGAAATTGGTCCCAGTAGGATTTGGCGCTTAATTTTGAAACGTGAGACCGAATTTGTTGTGCATGTTCCTTAAGTTTGTCTAAACGCTGGTCATCGTTTGTAGATTCCAACGCTTCAAGGTAAGCCTTAAGCGGGGCTTTGGCATCAACAACAATATTTTTACCTCCAGGCAGACGCACGATAACATCGGGACGCAGCCGTCCGTCTTCCGTTAGTATAGTTTGCTGTTGATAGAAGTCACAGTATTCCAGCATGCCCGCAATCTCAACAACTCTTTTTAACTGAATTTCTCCCCAGTTACCCCGCACCGTTGGCGCCCTGAGCGCCTTAGACAGATTGCCTGTTTCAGCCTGCAACTTCTCCTGTGTGTAGATAAGGGATTTGACCTGCTCTGTTAGGCTTCCGTAAGCAAGCTGGCGGGCATTCTCTAATTCCCGCACATGAATGTCAACCTTCTCCAGCGATTGTTTTATTGGTGTGACAAGGTTTTCAACTGCCTTTTGTCGCTGTTCAAGGTCGCCCTTTGCCTCAACCTGATATTTTTCCAAAGTTGTTTTTGCCAATTCAAGGAATGATTGGTTGTTGCTTTTTAGCGCTTCGGCGGAAAGCGCTGAAAAAGAGTCGCGCAGCTTCAACGTAGCGTCGTTAAGGAGGGTAAGTTTTTCATCAGCCGCCTTACGCTCGTGCTCCAGTGTGGTTTCTAATCGTGTAACTGATTGATTGAGTCCAGAGATTATTTCGTTCTTTTCATTCAGGACTGCCCGTGCATTCTCCAAATCATGTTGAGACATGGCAAGCCGTTCGTTTAGGATAGCATTACGCGACCTGCAAATCAGCCAGGCGATAACGCCTCCGACCAAAATCCCACTGACTACAGAAATAATTAACCATGAAATTTCCATAAAGTGTTACTCTGGATGGAGTGAAGAGTCTAAATAATTGAAATTTCTATATGAGAGCAGTTTTGTAAACATTGCTAACATACATAATTGGACAGGAAAAATCGAGTGAATTTTTGAGGAAGTACTTTATGATTACATTTTATATTGAGGTGTACAATACAGAAAGCCCTTCAGTTTATTTGCTGAAGGGCTTTTAGAAGATTGGCTCCCCCGGTAGGATTCGAACCTACAACCAACCGGTTAACAGCCGGCTACTCTACCATTGAGCTACAGGGGATTCTGTTTACATTAATTCAAAAATTTTATTGCGGATTTTTACTGAAACCACAGGTTATATAATATTTTTCGTAATCTTAAATTTATAAACTCAGTCCTAATTGGTGAAATTCTGTGATAAGTTATCACATTTGTTTTGCTGCAAATAATTAATTAGTCTAGACACCTCTTTTTTCATATTCTGACGGTGGACAATCCTGTCCAGAAATCCGTGTTCTAACAAGAATTCTGCTGTTTGAAAGCCCTTGGGAAGAGAGCGTTTTATAGTTTCCTGAATGACTCTGGGACCTGCAAAACCTATCAGCGCTCTTGGCTCGGCAATAGTAATGTCTGCCAGCGAAGCGAAGCTTGCCATTACACCACCCAGCGACGGATCTGTTAGTATTGATATATATAAACCACCTGCTTTTTGAAATCGTGCAATAGCGGCGCTGGTTTTAGCCATTTGCATGAGGGAAAAAACCCCTTCCTGCATACGAGCACCGCCGCCTGAACCAGAAATGAGTATCAAAGGGAATTTCAGTTCCTTGGCTTTTTCTGCAAGTCTGGCAATCTTTTCCCCAACTACGGAACCCATACTTCCCATGATAAAAGCAGGGTCTGTAATTCCAATCATTACCTCTTTACCATCAATTTTCCCTTTTCCCACAACTACAGCTTCTTTTAGCCCAGCCTTTTGTTGTTCTGTGGCTATCCTTTCGGGATATGTTATTCGATCCTTAAAATTTAACGGATCGCATGGCACCATATTGTTCCACAGTTCTTCAAAACTGTTTTCATCTAGCAGGAGTTTCAGTCTGTCTCTGCTGAATATTCGGAAATGATAATTGCAATCAGGGCAAACAAACATCCTCTCTTCAACGGTTTTTTTGTATACCACACCCTTGCAGCCATCACAGCGAATCCACAGGCCATCAGGCATGTCTCTCTTTTTTCTAAAAAAAACCATTATTGATTACCACGCTAGTTTATAAATTTTCAGTTAAAAAACAAGTATTTTTTATAGTTGACAGATTTGGGAAATATTAATATTTTTTTAAAATGTTGATTCAAAAATTTAGACGTTTAACCTCTTATGACGGTTCTTTTTAATCGCTTGTTCTGCCTTTTGTCTTAGGGTTTTTATTGCATTGACCGGGTCGTTGTCTTTTGTTTTAAATATTGCAGACGCAGCCGCTATTACATTAGCCCCATACTGAACTGGCTGAGAAATGTTTTCTATGTTGATTCCTCCGTCCACTGCTATATCTACTTCATCAGGCGCCATACTGCGAAGTCTTGCAATTTTTGGCAAAACTTCTGGCATAAATTTTTGTCCATCAAAACCCGGATTTACAGACATTACAAGCACCATATCAACTAAATCCAAAAGATTTTCGACTGACTGAGTTGGTGTATCAGGATTTAGCGAAATCCCAACTTTTAATCCTTTAGCCTTAATCTGCGATATAACTTCTTCAGGATTTTTCGTGGTTTCTATATGAAATGTTATAAAGTCATCCTTTCCCGATACTTTTGCAAAGTCTTTCACATAACGTTCTGGATGCTCAATCATCAGGTGAATATCTAAAGGTACCTTTGTAATCTGTTTTATACCTTTCACAATGAATGGTCCCATTGTGATGTTTGGAACAAAATGGCCATCCATGACATCAATATGTATCAAATCAATGTTAGCCGCTTCTATCTTTTTGATTTCATCCTCGAGGCGTACAGGATTGGCAGCAAGGATGGACGCTGATATCTTAATTTTTGACTGCATATTCTTTATTTTTATGATTTTTTATCTGACAGTGATGCAATTCCCGGAAGCTCCCCGCCTTCTAATAATTTGAGGAATGCGCCACCTCCTGTAGAAATAAATGAAACTTCGTGCGTTTTTCCTGATTTGTGAAAAGCCATGTCTGTGTCGCCTCCACCTACGATTGTTGAGGCGTGAGAATTAGTTATTGCGTCTACCATTGCATAGGTGCCCCGGCTAAAAGCGTCAAACTCGAACGCACCCATGGGTCCATTCCACACGATTGTTTTTGCATCCTGAAGCGCTTCAAAAAATAGTTTTGTAGTGGCAGGACCAATGTCCAGGGCAATCCAGTTTTCTGGAATTTCCTGATATGGAACAATCTTTGTTTCCGCACGGCTGTCAAATTTTTCTGCAACAACAAAATCAACTGGCAGATATAATTTTGTGCCGTTTTTTTTGGACATATTCATTAAATTTTTTACCACATCAATCATACTATCCTCAACCAGTGATTTTCCAATATTAAACCCCTGTGCCCGTAGGAATGTGAATGCCATTGCGCCTCCAATAAGGATTTTATCCATCTTTTTGGATAGATTTTCAATAATCTTTATCTTGTCAGAGACCTTCGCACCGCCTAATAGAGCAACGACAGGCCGCATGGGATTGTTGACTGCCTTTTCAAAATAATCTATTTCTTTCTTGAGCAAGAATCCCGCGGCCGACGGTACAAATTCATCAATTCCAATCATAGAGGCGTGTTTTCTGTGACAGTTTCCAAAGGCATCCTGTATAAATACGTCGCATAAACTTGCCAACTCTTTAGCAAAAGCAGTATCATTTTTTTCTTCACCAGGGTAGAATCTTAAGTTTTCTAATACGAATACATTTCCCAATGGTATCTCATCAATTTGCTTCTTTACTTTAGCCCCGATGCAGTCGTCAGCCATAAAAACTTTTGCCCTTTCGTGGAGATAACTTTGCAACCTAATTGCTACTGTTTTCAGGCTATACTTAGGATTTACCTTACCATCGGGCCTGCCGAGATGCGAAGCGATAATTACCTTTGCTTTTCTATCTAACAAATAATCAATGGTTGGCAAGGTTGCCCTTATCCTTGTGTCGTCTGTGATATTTCCATCTTCGTCTAAAGGTACGTTGTAATCCGTGCGCACCATAACTCTTTTTCCTTGTATTTTTCGTATATCGAGATCTTTTATAAATAATTTATTCATAGATGTTATTGTCTGCTTTAAAAAGTTAGAGACAGGCTATCATCTCAATAAGGTCTACCATACGATTTGAAAATCCCCATTCATTATCATACCATGATATCACTTTTACCAGACGTTTGTTAATTACATAAGTTAATGCTGAATCAAAAATACTCGAATGTGTATTACCAATGATGTCTGAAGACACAATAGGATCTTCGCAATATTCCAAAATTCCCTTCAATTCGCCTTGGGCAGCTTTTTTCATAGCGGTATTAACAGTTTCTGTGGTAACATCTTTAGATAATGTTGCAACCAGATCGGTTACGGAACCGTTAGCAATTGGTACTCTCATGGCCAAACCATCTAATTTACCTTTTAACGATGGAATTACTTCTCCGATTGCCTTCGCCGCACCAGTCGTTGTTGGAATTATATTTATTGCAGCCGCCCTTGCCCTTCTTAGGTCTTTATGAATGAAATCGCTAATACGCTGATCGTTGGTATATGCATGAATTGTTGTCATGAGGCCATTTTCGATTCCGAAATTATCGTTTAGAACTTTCGCTAGAGGCGCCAAACAATTTGTTGTACATGAAGCATTAGATATAATTTGATGTTCAGGCTTGAGGTCCTTGTTATTGACACCTACAACAATTGTGGTGTCAATTTTATCTTTGGCGGGTGCGGAAAGTATGACCTTTTTAGCCCCTGCATCAAGATGTTTAGCACACTCCGCCCTTGAGGTAAACAATCCTGTTGATTCAATTACAATATCGACTCCGAGTGATTTCCATGGTAGTTTCGAAGGATCTCTTTCCATTAGTAACATAACCTCTTTACCATTCACAAGTAATGATTTTTCCTTTGCCTCCACATTTCCATCAAACCGACCATGAACAGAATCGTATTTTAATAACATTGCCAGTGATTTTGGGTCGGCAAGGTCATTTATCGCTATAACGTTGATGCCCATACGTTTTGCAATCACACGAAAAACATTTCTTCCTATTCTTCCAAAGCCGTTTATACCAATTCTAATAGCCATATATGTTATTCCCTTGTCTATACTTAAGTTAAACTAAATAGGCGCATCGCTTCTTCCAAGATGCATTATTGTAACAAAATGAATGACAAAAAAGACAAATTATTCTAGCAGACAGACATAATTTGTCAAGTGTTATAATAATTTGAGAAATATAGATTGATTTTGTAGATATTCGTAGAGTTTAGTCTACAGTATAATATTTATTGGAAATAACAATAAATTATCAATTTTTGGATAACCTTAGAATTATTAATAAAAAACTATCAATATGTTGTAATTAATACTTGAAAGTCTACCTATATGTTGTATAATCATGCAAAATTTGAATACTTGTTCAGGGGGGTCTTCTTTATGAAAAGGTTATTAAAAAAATTCGATTATTTAAAAATAAAAATTAATTCTATGCGAATTAATAACCATAGGTTCAGGCATCCACTGGGGATGTCTGCCATACTTTTGCAATGGTTTGCGCTAGATCTCGAACCTCCGTCGTGCGGACGAATCCGGCGTAATGCCACATTGGGAGAGAAACCATTTTACAACTGATTGGAACTAGTCTCTCGAAAACGGTAGAACGCAGTATTAGTATTGAAGAAAAGTGTAAGCAGTATGATTTAAGTCGGTTAAAAATTGAGGACAAAAAACTCTTTGACAAATATGTAATAGAAGAAGGCGTAAATTTATGCGACTATTCGTTTGCAAACAATTATATCTGGAAAGGCTCGATAGAATTATTATGGAAAATAATTAATGGCAATTTTTGCCTCTTTGGAGTGACTTCCAAAGGTATATGTATGATGCTCCCTCCCCTCGGAAAAACCGATATTCAAAACACCTTGAATGAATGTTTTTCCATTATGCAGGAAATAAATGATTGCAGCGGCTTTGAATCTTATGTTAACTACGTTTATGAAGACTTCCTGAATCTTTTTGACACCAGTTTGTATCGTATTGTTGAAGGCTATCCCGATTACATTTACCAAACGTCCGACCTGATAAAACTTGCCGGTAGAAAATATGAAAAGAAGAGAAACGAAATAAATTATTTTAAAAAGCATTATGAAGCTTCTTTCAAGAAATTCTCTCCAGAGCATATCGCTGAGGCACTCCTTATGATTGATCAATGGAAAAAGGAGAAAGTTCAAGAGTCAAATCTTTCAAACCACAGTGAAACGCATTACGAGTACAGCCTTATCCACGAAGCAGAAGCCGCTAAATGCGCAATTATTTTCTCGGAAGAATTAGGTTTGAAGGGGGCGATTGTTGCCATTAATGGTCGTATTGAAGGCATTACTTTAGGTGAGGGCATTACGCCTAATAGTGCTTCTGTTTTGATAGAAAAAACCAACAACAATTTCCACGGTATGCCACAATTTATATACCAGCAATTTTGTGCAAATGACTTTTCTGATGTGGAATACATCAATGCTGGTGAAGATTGGGGGATAGAAGGTCTGAGAAGGGCAAAGATGTCATATCACCCTTGTTTCCTTACAAAGAAATTTATGATTTACGGGAAATAGTGCGTTAGTGAATTATGGTAAGGCAAACCTTTTGGATCTTTTGTCTATTGAACAACTGGAAAGAGATTGTTTTCCAACGGAGGCATTTAATCGGCGTCTTGTAAAAAATTTATTGATTAATCCCAAATCCGTTATTATTAAGGCAACAATACCAGCAGGAAAAATTGTTGGCGATATTATAGGCATTACAAAAAAAGAGCCTAGTGTATCTGTGGGCAGAATATTTTCTCTGTGCGTTCTTGAAGAGTATCGCAAAAAAGGCATTGCTGGGCGCCTTCTAAGGCTACTGGAAGAAGAATTTTACTTAAACAGCATCAGGAGGATTTTCCTGGAAGTAAGCGCACGCAATCTCACCGCTCAAAAATTTTACCAACGTCACGGATATTTCACAACGTCCAGCATTTTGCCAAACTTCTATAAAGACGGCTCAGATGCTTTTGTTATGAGTAAGAACCTGCCTTAAAACTGCCTTTTTATAGCGCCTTATCAAGCGTAAGGTTTTTAAAATAATAGTTGCATTTCTGATTTTATTTTGTATCATAGTCGGACTTTTTAGTGCGCTAGTTGAAAATTAGGTTGTGTTCGGGAATTTATTTTCCTCGACCGGTATGTGAAAATGATGATTTATGCGTATACCAGATATTATTTAGAATCTTTTTATACTACAAGTTATGGTTGAACATCTGTTTATCATATCTATAATCTTGTATCTTGTAGGCGCCCTGTTTGCCTTGTGTTTATTCAAATGGCAAATGGTTGGGAATTACGTATCGTTTATTTTTGCAGCAATAGCCTCATGCCTTGGTATTGCAACAGCCGCAATGGTGTTATTTAATAGTTCTACAATACGGCTCGATTTTCAATTGTTTCTTCCTGTCATTAAATACAACTTTTTATTAGACCCTCTATCCTCATATTTTATACTCGCCATATCTGTTATCAGCTTTGTAGCCTCTGTTTATTCCATCGGATACACCAGATTGTATGTAAATAAGCGCGACGTTCGCTTTTTAGGCTTTACTTACAATCTTTTCCTCATGGCTATGATTCTGGTCGTGTCAGCAAATAACGCATTTGTATTCATGATAGTATGGGAACTTATGACGTTGGTGTCGTTTTTCCTGGTTATCTTTGAACATGAGAATCCTGCCACCAGAAAAGCCGGACTTGTTTACATAGTGATGGCTCACATCGGTTCTGGGTTGCTTGCCATTGCCTTCTTTATTTTGCTGGCTTACGCAGGCTCGTTTAGCTTCGATAGTTTCAGGGATGTTGCTTCGCAAATACCGGCGGTTTATAAAAATATTGTGTTCTTTTTAATAATTTTTGGTTTTGGAATAAAGGCAGGCATTTTCCCACTGCATCTCTGGTTGCCCATGGCTCATCCTGCGGCGCCGAGCAATATTTCAATGATCATGTCAGGGGTAATGATCAAGACCGCTATATATGGTTTTATACGGTTCTATTTTGAATTCCTTACGCCGTGTCCGCCGTGGTGGGGCGTGATTATTCTGATTATAGGAGCAACATCCGCTATTTTGGGAATACTATATGCCCTCATGGAACGAGATATCAAAACTTTGCTTGCATACAGCAGTGTGGAGAACGTTGGTATAATTCTAATAGGTATAGGAATGTCCATGATTTTTAAATCCTACAACCAAATGGCGCTATCCTCTCTTGCCATGATTGCGGGGCTGTATCACTTATTTAATCATGCGGTATTTAAGTGCTTGCTTTTTGGTTGCGCCGGAAATATTTACTATTCAACCCATACGAAAAACATTGAGGAGTTGGGTGGATTAATAAAACGGATGCAGATCACGGCGCCGCTATTTCTTATTGGCGCGTTATCCATTTCTGCCATACCACCTTTGAATGGATTTATAAGTGAGTGGTTTATATTCCAGTCATTGTTAAATGGTTTTAACATCCCATCCGTTATCATTAAAATAATAACTATTATTTGTGGCGCTGTTGTAGCTTTGACAGGGGCATTGGTTGCTACCTGTTTTATTAAGGCATTTGGGATTTCATTCCTTGCAATACCGCGGACTAAGCATGCAGAAAAGGCGAAAGAAGTTCCGGTTATCATGTTTATCAGCATGGGACTTTTAGCCGCTTTGTGCGTGTTTATGGGCCTTTTCCCTGCAAAAATTATGATGATTATTAATCATGTAAACACACAAATTCTCGGCATGAATATTTTAAAAGCGGTTACTTCTTATGATTGGCTGCAAATGAAGATTGTCCGTACCAATTTTACGGAACTATCGCCGAAAAGCGCAACAGTTTTTGGCTTGATTCTATTGGGAATAACCTTGGGGGCTTTGTTCCTCATGAGGCCAAAGTTTATAAGAAAATTCTATGAAACATGGACTTGTGGAATAGCGCCTGAGCCAAGGCTGGAATATACGGCAACGGCATTCACAAAACCTTTTAAGGTTGTCTTTAGTAATCTGTACAAGCCTCGTTTAGAAGTTAATACAACTTATTCTGTGCCTAATTTCTTCGTAAAATCTATTGCTTACGTTGGCGAAATAACGCCTATATTTGAAAAGTATTTATATAATCCGGTTTCCAATTTCGTTTTAAGAATTTCCGATAAGGCAAGATTGATACATGCTGGTAATATCCATTTATACCTTGCCTATATATTTATAACTTTATTAATTTTAATAATGTTTTTTAGATAACAGGTATGAGTTTAACTTCAAATATAATACTTCCAATTTTGCAACTAATAGTTATTGTAGGGTTGTCCCCGCTAGTTAAGGGGTTTATTAACAAGATCGAGGCGCGATTCCAGTGCAGAAGGGGTCCGAGCCTATTTCAACCGTATTACAATCTTATCAAGCTATTACGAAAAGATGCGGTAGTTTCAGAAACTGCATCGTGGATTTTCAGGGCGACTCCTTACGTGACGTTTGTTTCAATATTGGTAATAGCATTGCTTGTGCCTGTTCTTTCATCTTGTGTGCCTCTGAATTTTACTGGAGACGTCATACTCATTATATATCTGTTCGCGCTTGGGAGGTTTTTCCTTGCTTTGTCTTCTCTCGACACGGCAAGCGCCTTTGGGGGTATGGGCGGGAGCAGGGAAATGATGATATCTTCCATGGCAGAGCCTGCTATGATGCTTTCAGTTTTCACCGTTTCTCTGACAGTTGGAACTACAAACCTCGGTAATATAACCAGTGCGTTTCTTAATTCAAGCACACTTTTGCTGAATCCATCGCTATTTTTAGCCTTTGCAGCCCTTTGTATTGTTATTATTGCAGAGACAGGCAGGATTCCAATTGACAATCCATTCACCCATCTTGAGTTGACGATGGTTCATGAAGGAATGGTACTTGAGTTTTCTGGACGTTACTTAGCGTTGATAGAATGGGCATCTGGCATGAAGTTGCTTATATTGTTAACCATACTTGTAAATACATTTTTACCATGGGGTGTTGCTTCTGGACTAACTTTCACTGGCTTGATTATATCCTTTGCGTTATATGTCGTTAAAATTGGTTTCTTTGCCTTTTTAATTGCAATATTGGAGTCTTCGTTTGCAAAATTACGTCTATTTCGAATACCAAATTTATTGGGCACGGCGTTTATTCTTTCTATTTTGGCGATTATTTCACTTTATGTAGTTGGTTAATTTTAATATGACAGAACAAGTTATAGTAAGTTCCAGGACCATTGATATTCTGGCAGTTTTGATGCTCATGACGACTATTGTACTTGTCGGTACGAGTCGTTTAAGGACAAGTATTTGGGCATATGCCATTCGTTCTTTTCTATTAACATGGGTTAGCGGGCTCATTGCCTATTTTTCTGGTATCCATCATATTTTTATTGCAACAGGCATTTCTCTGGCGCTCAAGGTAATTCTTATTCCAGGGTTTCTCTTCTATATCGTCAATAAAACCAAGGTGAAAACAGATGTAGAATCTGTTATCAATTATACATTGTCGCTGTTGATCTCCTGCGGTCTTATTCTTATTGCATATTATTCGACGCAATCTATTATTAAATTTGAAAATGACTTTATGGGACATTGCCTTCCTGTTTCGCTTGCAATTACGCTGCTTGGGTTTTTTGTGATGATTACAAGGAAGAAAGCCATTACACAAATATTGGGGCTTCTTGCCATGGAAGACGGTCTTTTTTTCGCTGCCTTATCTACGTCTTACGGTATGCCGCTAATTGTCGAGCTAGGGGTATTTTTTGACATACTTGTGAGCGTGATTATTATGGGAATTTACGTTTATAGAATAAAGGAAACATTCGATTCCATTGATACGGACTCGTTAAGGGAGCTCAAGGAATAGATGGAGATATTAACGCTTTTATTAATACCCATTATTACCGCCACTGCTTGTGTTTTTATCAGGAAACACAGCATATCAAAATATGTAAGTATTGCAGGCAGTTTTATAGCTTTTGTATATAACATATTTCTTAACTACGATGTTTATACTAATCATACGCTTTCAGGATTAAATAGCTTCTTTTATTTAGACGCTTTAAGTATTCTTTCCACACAGATTGTTACTCTGGTTGGTTTTGCTGCGGCTCTGTATTCAGCAGGCTATATGGAGGCAGAGCTTCACGAAGGTGCGTTTAGAGAAAAAAGGCTGAGATGGTATTACTTCCTCTTCCACATGTTTATTTTTACCATGTTATTGGTCTGTGTGTCTAATAACCTGGGAATCATGTGGGTAGCAATCGAAGCCACTACGTTAGCCACTACATTTTTAGTGGGTTTTTACAATAAAAAACCGCATCAGGAGGCAGCGTGGAAATACATCATTATTTGTACAGTTGGAATTACTTTGGCGTTGTTTGGTGTTATTTTGACATACCATTCGGCTAAAGGTGTTATTGGTGAAATAGGTTATGCGTTGAATTGGTCAGAATTGATTACAGTTGCAGATAAATTTGAGCCGCATCTTATCAGATTAGCCTTTCTCTTCATCTTAATTGGGTACGGTACAAAAGCAGGCCTTGCCCCAATGCACACATGGCTTCCAGATGCGCATAGTCAGGCGCCATCGCCTATCAGCGCATTATTTTCCGGCGTATTATTAAATTGCTCATTATATGGAATTATACGCTTTCATATTCTAACGTCTAAATGTATTGGTCCTGATTACTCTGGAACACTCCTGATGATTTTTGGACTCATCTCTGTCCTTGTTTCGATACCCTTTATCCTGATACAGAAAGATTATAAACGTCTGTTGGCATTTAGTAGCATAGAGCATATTGGCATTATTGCCCTTGGTTTTGGTTTTGGCGGTATGTATGGTGTCTATGGAGCCGGGTTGCATGCCTTTAATCATGCCGTAGTAAAATCACTCCTGTTTTTCTGCTCAGGGAACTTGTTCTTAAAGTACAAGACGCGTGAGATAGAAAAGATAAAAGGCGCTATCAAAACTATTCCTATTACAGCGGTTATTTCAATCATTGCTATCTTTGCTATTACGGGTACACCGCCGTTTAATATTTTTGTTAGCGAATTTATGGTGTTGGCGGGTGGATTCTCTAGTGGCAGTGTACTTTCCATTATATTTAGTTCATTGCTTGTAATAGGTATTGTTCTTATTTTTATAGGTTTTATTTATAACATGTTTAAGATGATTTTTGGTACGCCTGCATCAGTAATCCCAGTAGGTGAGGTTAGTAAGTTTACAATAGCGGCGATGCTATTCCTGCTCTTCTTTGTGTTAGTTGTCAGCATCTATGTGCCGCCTGTTTTGAATGAGATCCTTCATAATATATACGATATTGTAAGGAATGCATAAATGAGTGCAAACAGACAACTTCATATTGACAATCTGTCCAGTCAATTTAAAGGCATTATAAGCGTTGCTAAAAGTTCACAGGAAAATGAAGTATACATCTCCACAAAAAAGGAAAACCTTGTGGACGTATGCTCATATATCCACAACACATTCAATGCATCTCTTTCTTCTATAATTTGTAATGACGAGAGAAGTCTGAACAAATATTTTAAAATTTACTATGTTTTTTCCTTACAGGACGAGGATACTTTTTTAATCGTCAACGTTCCCGTTAGCGAACAGCAACCTGATTTCCCTTCAATTACCCCAAGAATACCGGCAGCCCATTGGTATGAGCGTGAAATAAAGGATATGTTTGGACTCGAACCTGTTGGGCATCCCGACCCTTATACGTTGGTCTTGCACGGAAACTTTCCGGACAATACATATCCGTTGCGAAAGGATTTTAATGTAAATACACGTTTGCCGCATCTGGAGTCTAAATTACCATTTAAAAGAGTTGAAGGAGAAGGTGTTTTTGAAATACCCGTAGGCCCCATTCATGCTGGTATTATTGAGCCGGGTCATTTCAGGTTCAGCGCCGTTGGTGACAGTATATTGTATTTAGATGCAAAGTTGTTTTATACTCATAAGGGCACTGAAAAAATCTTTGAAGCTATGCCATTTACAAAGGCTCTGTTTCTGGCGGAACGGATTTGCGGCGTATGCGCCGCTTCCCATGCAACGGGGTACTGTCAGGCAATTGAAAAGGTTGCAGGTGTTGAAATACCTCCACGCGCAAAATTTATCAGAACCATTATTTTGGAGTTGGAGAGGCTTTATAATCACATTGGCGATGTGGGCAATGTTTGTGCAGGAGCGTCTTTTTTAATGTGTGCCTCCCATGGCTTCAGGATCAGGGAATACTTACAAAAGCTTAACGAAACCATTACAGGCAACAGATACCTTAGAGGAATAATTACTATAGGCGGAGTACGATTTGATATAGACTATGATTTAAAAGAACGAATATCAAACTTGTTGACCATTATTAAAAACGACTTCAAAGGGTTAACAGATATTATGCTTGCTTCTTCCTCTTTATTGGACCGCATGGAAACTACGGGCAGGCTTTCTACAGAAACTGCCAAGGGGCTTGGGGTTGTTGGCGTTCCTGCACGGGCTTCAGGGATTTGCAGGGACACAAGAGTTAATCATCCTTATGCCGCTTATAGCGAAGTGGATTTCGATGTACCTGTTTATTATAATGAAGGCGATGTTTTCGCAAGGGTCAAAGTGAGAATTGACGAGGTTTATCAATCAATCTCTATAATTGAACAGTGTTTTAGTAAAATGCCCGAAGGTTCTATAAAAACCACCGTTAAGGAAATCCCTCCTTATAGACAGGCTTTAAGCTATGTGGAATCCCCTCGCGGTGAGGATATTTACTGGATTATGACTGCGCCAAATAACAGGCTGTTCAGATATAAAGTGCGTTCACCTTCTTTCTGTAATTGGCCGGCTATTCCATATACGATTCCCGGCAACATCGTTCCAGATTTTCCTTTGATTAACAAGAGTTTCGAGTTATGTTATTCGTGTACCGATTTATAAAATATGTAAAAACATAGCCCGCGAAATACGCGAAAATCACGAAAGGGGGAGTATGTCAGGAATTATTTATCCTGATGAAAGTTACGCCCTCATGGGAGCTTGTTTCAACGTTTATAAAGCGATGGGATGTGGTTTTTTGGAGAATGTTTATCAGGAATGCTTGGAGATTGAATTTGAGGAGCAAGGGATTCCATTTGAATCTTACAAAGAACTAAAGCTCAAATACAGAAGTAGACAATTAAAGCAGACGTATAAACCAGATTTTGTATGTTATGACAAGATTATT
>JAHFOX010000023.1 GCA_023261445.1 Planctomycetota bacterium | reverse complement strand
ACAACCCCCTGAATCCCCCTTTAATAAGGGGGAATGTCAGGAAATCCCATTTGGTAATGGGGAATTTGGTTGTGGACGGGCGGCACCTATAATTCCCCCTTAGAAAAGGGGGACTGCGGGGGTTATTATCAGTGACAGGATGAAACTTCTGTCAGCACAAGAAAAAGTCGTTGGGTTTTTGTCTTTTAAAACCCAACCTAATCTAAATATTCAGGAATTTCAAAACCCCCTCTTTTGTCATTCCAAGCGGCGTTGAGGAACGAACAAAGTCGCGGGACACCAATACTGAATCAGGTTTTACAGAGGTGTTGAAATTTAAAAACATCAGCATTAAAAAAGGATTGACAAACATAGTTGAATTTTGGTTAAATGTGTTAGATTTTGAGGAGTAAGCGGATGGTATATTACTTGCAAGCCAAGCCAAGCCAAGCCAAGCCAAATAACACCTATTTACAGTTGTTGATAGTTCATAAACGCCTTTTCTGGATTTTTCCGGAAAAGGCGTTTTTTGTTGAATACCGTATGAATAATTGTAACCCCGGCGGGTTCAAGTTTGTAACTTGAACCCAAATATGATTAAGAACGTTTGTAACAAATCGAAATCAGGGGTTCAGGTTGTAAACCCGCAAAGGGTGTATACCATTGATAAGATTTTAAAGGGTATAAACACCTGGGTGTTGTAAACTTGAACCCGCGAAGACTCTGATCGAACGAAAGGAAGAGAAATAAGATGACTTCTAACTTTGACACTATCCAGGTATATATTTTTCCACAATTATTTAATGATGTGGGCGAGGTATCGGATGATTTTGAACTGAGCTATATAGAATGAGTGTGGAAAGATTGATGCAATGCCTCTTACCAGACGACTTCCCAATATACGCAGGACAAGTCGTGGGGTATATCGCCAGAGGCGTGGATGGTGACGTAAGAACCGCAACAGTAAAATCAGGGTAGTTTCATAGTTCTTCTGGTATGTGACTTTGATCGCTTTGTCTAAGAATACCGGCGTTTTCTCATCATACGGTTCTATAATGCCGTCCTTGAGAGCCTTGTCATAGATCGGCGTTCCAGGGAAAAAAGCCAGGTGAAAAATATTAACTCTTACGTGTGGTGGCAGGTTAGTGAGGTATTGATAGGTCTGAATGATGTCATTCCTGGTTTCGTACGGATTATCTATGATAAAATCAAGGATGAGATTCAGTCCGTGCGTTTTATAATATGGCTCGATCTGCCGGACAACTTCCCTCGTTTTTGTCAACTTGATTTTACGGTCAAATACCTCGTCAATGACCCGTTGGCTTCCTGACTGTATGCCTAGCTGAATACTTTTTAAGCCGGCACCCAAAAGTATTTCCATTTTTTCCATTCGAAAAGTGTTTGCATTTACACAGATAGCGAATGGCAGTCCAACTTTTTTTCTATATTGCTCTGCGAAATTCTCTAACTGTTTTCTATCCCTAAGGAGAAAGTCGTCGTCTCCAAAAGTCACGTATTGAAAAAAATCGAAACGTTTTATGGCATGTTCCAGTTCGTCAATAAAGCGATTAACACTTTGAAATCGTATGGGGGTATGGCCGTGCATGGCAAGGTACCGAATATTATTACAATAAGCACATTTAAAAGGGCATCCCCGAGAGGTTACCAAAGTAAAAGTGGGTGCCCCAAACGGGTAAAACACGTAATGTTCTTTAAATCTTTCCCTTGTCATTTGGAGCAGTTTCTCATCCAGCAGGTATCGGTCGTTTAGGTCGTAGTCGTAGTAAGGAAGGTTATCCAGATCCGAAAACGGTGGCGAAACATCGTTTATTTTGAAAGAGCCGTCCACATTGAAAGCCATGTTCGGTGTGCTTAAATAATCGGTACCTGCCTCCATCTTGTTTACGAGATCAACGATGACCTTGTCACCCTCGGCAAAACAGACACCGTCGGCGTAACGAAGACTTAGTTCCGGCGCTGAAATGCAGTGAGGCCCTCCCCAGATCACCTTCATTCGTGGATATTTCTTATGGACAAATTCAGTGACTTGTATTGCCCAATTAGCAAAGCTGCTATAGACAGCTATCATAACCAGATCGGTCTCTTTTACTATTTCGTGCAACTGATCAAGCTCATCTTGTCTATAAGGAAAGTCTTTCTGCTTTGCTAGTAACACATTCTTTACCGAGTGGCCAGCTCGCTTCAGCAGTGCTGAGATAAGATGGGAACCATCACAAGACAATCTCTTTGTTGTATTAATAAGTGTAATCTTCATCTTCTCTCTTTAATCCAATCAGCACTGCTCTGGAAACATACCATTGCAGGTACGTCCCTTTTAATGGCAATTCCAGATACTAAGGTTGCTTGTGTGAGGAATCTTTCCTGTTTTTAGTACCACAATAGTGCGGTTTGTACGCTTCATTTTAAACAAAGTATGCATTGCTTACCATGGGTCTCATTGTTTTGTAGTCTGATAGAAAAATTACGGTGAACCATTGACCTCGACCTCAAACGTACACCCCAGGAGTCTGGCTGCACGCCGGCAGGCGACCATGCGGGCAGTAAAGATTTCAAAATATTCCACCATATCAGAGATTTCCCTGTCTATATCAAGTTTGAGAGTTATTACTTTCTTTTTTGCATCCATTTGAAGCTCGGATTTTGTTACTGCATAATTTACACGGTCGTGAATATCAAATTTTATTTCCTTTACGCTACGTACCCTTGATCTATGCACATCAGATTTGTCTGCGATTATGAGTGCGGCTGATACAGGACTGACAGCATCGCAAGAGCCTTCATCATGGTTGCCGACAGCGCTCATGATCATAACACGGTCTTCCACAGGCATGCCTAACTCTTTTAAGAATTGGCTTGCCAGATATGCACTGGCGATAGGATGCATGTACCGGCTGACCACATTTCCAATATCGTGAATATAACCTGCGATGGCTGCAAGCTCACATGTGTTTTCATCATATCCTAACTCATGAAGGATTTTTCGTGCATTTTTAGCAACATAATTTCCATGACGTTCTCCGTGTTCTGTGTAGCCGATTACGCCCAAAAAATCGTTTGCTTTTTTTATGTATATTTTAACGTCGGGATGATTTTTGACTTGTTCCAGTGTAATCATTTTTTTATTTTCTTCCATGTTGTGCTGTCTGGTTTATCATCAAGGGCAATGCCAATTTCTAAGAGCTTGTTGCGGATGAAGTCCGATAACTGCCATTGCTTTGCTTTGCGCAGTTCATTACGAGTTCCAATAAGTACATCCATAATGTTTTTCAATGTTTCTGCCTCGCTCTTTTGCTCAGATTGGAGCGTATCGGGGATGATACCCAGGATGTTACCGCCAAGTTGTTTGTAAAATGTGTCAATATCCTCAAGGCATTTTTTATTTATTTCCTTGTCAGAGTCGAGCAGTGTATTAACTTCTTTTGATAAGTCAAATAGAACGGCGATAGCGCCTGGGGTGTTAATGTCTTCGTCCATAGCCTCTAAGAATTTTTTTTTATAATATTCCAATTTTTCATGAATCGAACTAGATGTTGAATCATCCTTTGTATATTCCATTCTTTCCCGCAAGTGTTTAATGGTATTATGCAAACGCTCAAGTCCTTTGTCTGCCGCATCAAGCGCTTCATTGCTGAAATCAAGCGGACTGCGGTAATGGGTGCATAAGATAAAGAATCTTATAGTTAGCGGGTGATATTTCTTGAATGCGTCTTTGAGGGTGATAAAATTACCAAGTGACTTTCCCATCTTTTGTCCGTTTACAGTGACCATGTTATTATGAATCCAGTATCTAACAAATGGCAATTTGTTTGCTGTCTCGCTCTGTGCTATTTCACATTCGTGATGCGGAAAAATATTTTCAAGCCCGCCGCCGTGTATATCCAGTGTCTTTCCAAGATATTTCATAGACATGGCAGAGCATTCAAGATGCCACCCTGGAAAACCTTCTCCCCATGGGCTTTTCCACCGCATGATGTGATCGGGTTCCGCTTTTTTCCATAATGCAAAGTCGGATGGATTTCGTTTTTCTGGATTGATTTCTATTCGGGCGCCAGCCTCAAGCTCTTCTTGTTTGCGACCAGAAAGTTTCCCGTATTCACTGAATTTTTGGACGTCGAAGTAAACAGAGCCATTTGACTCATAGGCATATCCTTTTTTTAATAACTTCTCCACAAGCTCGATTTGTTCGGGGATATGTGCCGTTGCGCGAGGAGATATATCAGGTCTTAAATTATTTAATGCATCCATATCTTCGAAATAACTTCTTGTGTATATTTCAACAAGTTCTGCAGGTGCTAAGCGCTCTCTTTGCGCTCGTTTGAGGATTTTGTCTTCGCCTGCATCTGCATTATCGGTCAGGTGTCCGACGTCTGTAATATTTTGTACGTATCGCACTTTATATCCCACATATCGAAGGTAACGAACGATTACGTCGAAACTGACGTAGCTCTTGGCATGTCCGATGTGGGGATGGTCATAAACGGTTGGTCCGCATACATAAATATTAACAATACCTTCGTGTAAAGGCGTAAAGGCCTCTTTTTTTTTAGTTAGTGAATTGTAAAATTTGAGTGTCATAATCCTCTTTCTAGATATATTTTGCCACTAAAACACAAAGACACAAAAGGAAATTAAATAAAGTTATTTATTATTCTTTGTGTCTTTGAGGCTTCGTGGCTAAATAGTTATTTTTTTATCAAAAGAAACCGTTCAATCCTCTTTTTACAAATATTGATGCCTAAAATATTGATAATGTGGTAAAGTTCAGGCCCGTGTTCTCGTCCGGTCAAGGCAACACGGATGGGCATATAAAGCTCTTTGCCTTTTATTCTTGTTTCTTCTTGAATAGCCGTTAGAGTTATTTTTAAGTTTTCATGAGATAGACTATCAAATTTTTGTAGTTTTGTGTGAAAGGATGAAAGCACAGACTGTGATAACTCTGATGCCAGATACTCAACGTGTTTTTCGCTAACGATGCTATCCCTGAAAAATATATCAGCCTCATTGACGATTTGAGATATACAGTATATGTTGCTTTTTATTGCATCTATAATCAGTTTTATATTTGTTTTGTCAATTTTATCTTCACCCAAAGAGATGAGACCAGCTTCCCGCAAGTAAGGTATCGCAAGGTTTGCCAGCCTTTCTGTATCTGATTCTCTGATGTATTGTCCGCTCAACCAATTCAATTTTTGCTGGTCGAATACGGAGGATGCCTTACTCATATCGGTTAATTCAAACGTGTCTATAATATCGTCAATATTAAATTTTTCTTTTTTGTCCTTCGGCGACCATCCTAGAAGCATCATATAGTTGAGGATAGCTTCTGGCAAATAGCCTAGTTTGCGGTATTCTGAAATAGAAAATGCGCCATGTCGTTTGCTTAGCAATGTGCGGTCTTCACCCATAGTGAGTGAGAGATGGGCAAATTGAGGGGGTTTTTGATTTAAGGCGTTGAAAAGTAATATATGACAGGGCGTATTTGATAAATGGTCTTCTCCTCGTATAACATGTGTAATTTTCATAATGGTGTCATCCACGGCAACTGCAAAATGAAATGAGGGTGTTTCATCAGACCTCATAATCACAAAATCTCCCATCAAACTCGCATCAAATTGGCATGTTCCCCTAATGAGATCGTCAAATGCGACTAACTCATCCGGTACTTTAAAACGAACAGTAAATTTTAAACCCGCCGATTTAAATGTTTTCTTTTGTGTGTCTGTTAAATTGCGGCAGCGATTATCGTATCGCGGCGGCTTTCCTGAAAGTCGTGCTGACTGTCGGCGCTCTTCCAATTGTTCAGGCGTGCAATAGCAGTTGTATGCTAGTCCTTCCTTTATAAATTTCTGGCAAATATCGTTGTAAATGTGCAAGCGTTCTGACTGTAAATATGGACCGTACTGACCGCCTACATCTGGTCCTTCCTGCCACGTCAATCCTAACCAGTGTAAATCTTCTATAAGCTGGGTAATGTACCTTTTTTCAGAACGTACGATGTCGGTATCTTCAATTCTTAAGATAAAAGTGCCTTTATGCCGTTTTGCAAACAACCAGTTGAAAACGGCCATGCGTGCATTACCAATATGTAAAAGTCCGGTAGGTGAAGGGGCAAAACGAACGCGTACCATAAAAAATCAGAAGATTTATTAAAAGTTTATATTAATATCTTTTTCTTGCAACAACAATATCCTGAAGTGCTTTATCAACATTTTCTTCTCGTCCACACCAGTATCCGTACACAATATTAATGATTTCTAAATTATTTTGTTCATATACATCTTTTAGCCATTTTTCATCTATTCCAATTAAGCGTTCCTTGACATCTGTATCTCTTGTCCAGTAATTGTCATATTTATAGTTTAGTAACTTATTGCCATGTTTGACAAGAGACTTATCACTCAAGCCTTGACTGTCTAAAGATAAAGATTCGTTGTTTACAATAAAATATGTTGCGAACACAATTGATCCCGGTTTTTGTACTCTTCTGATTTCAACCAGATAATGTGATATTTCGGATGGTAATAAATGGGTAAAAATTGAATTTAAATATACAATGTCAAAGACACTATCTTTATAAGGGAAAATATATTCGGTAGTTTTATGCTTGCCTGTGGGATTGTAATAAGAATGCCATAAGTCAGCATGGTTGAAAGTAAAATTATTCTTTTTGTCAATGGAATCTCTCCAGAATTCAATATATTCCTTATTTACTTCGAATGTTGAATATTTGCCTTCTTTGATAAAAGGCACAAGAGCAGATACCAATTTTCCCCCGCCGCATCCAATGTCTAGTATGTTGCTTGTTGAATTTAGTTTGGCATATTTAACTAACCTTTGCAATTGGATTTGCCCGTCTGACAGAAACTCTTTTATGTCTTTAGACCTTCTAAGATGGCGGGGTGGAATAGTAACTATGTGATACTTTGAACGCTGAAAAAAATCAGGTAAATCAATTATATTCCATATTAATCTTTTGGCAGGATAAGGTAAGAAATTGAAAAGGTTCATTTTATGTTGTTGCCAGTAGTTACCTATTTCCCCATTGAATTTCCAGTCCAAAGATACATGGGTTTTGTATCGCCATTTTCATGCAATTGAGAGATATCTAGTTTTACAGTATTATTTTGAAAGAGTCTTGTGGACATCAAGCCAAATAGTTCAGCTAGTCCATGATAGGTTTCATATCTTACAATAGTTGCTTCAGTAAGTCCCGCTAGTTTTTTGGTTAGACCGATAGCGTCTTCAAGGTAGCCTAATTGGTCAACTAATCCTTTTTCTAATGCTTGTTTACCTGTATAGATTCTTCCGTCAGCAAGTTTTTTTACAGTCTCAATGTCCAGTCTTCTTCCTGTGGAAACTACCTTTACAAATTGCATATACATTTCATCAATGATGTCTTTTAATATAGTTGATTCTTTAGGCGTCATAGATTTAAAAGGAGAGCCGATTTCTTTCATATCCCCGGAGACAATGGAAGTGTCCTTTATACCGTAACGATTAATAAGTTCTGCTACATTTACCAAAGGCATAATTACCCCAATACTGCCTGTAATTGTTGTTGGGTGTGCAACAATGGCATCAGCGGCAGAGGATATGTAATATCCGCCAGAGGCAGCCACATCCTGCATATAAACAACAACCTTTTTCTTGGTATCGGCTTTGAATTTGGTAATTTGGTTATAAATAATATCGCTGGCTGTAATACCGCCGCCAGGGCTGTCTACCTCAAAGAGAACAGCTTTAACATTGGCATCGCCGGTGGCTTGTTCGAGTTGTTGTTTTACAATTTCGACGATGCTGGGTTTCTCTATAAGCAAACCTTCAGCCGATTCATTGCTCAATATGCCCTTGATGGATATTATTGCAATCTTGTTTTCGCCGTTTCCCTCTACTACTGTTTCATAAACATGTTTCTTCCCGTCCGAGGTGGAGCCGCCAACCAATACAAATGAGCCTATAAAAAGTATGAATAATATTAAACTACATAAGAAAAAGAACGAGGCGAGCCCTATAGCGATCCAAAATCCTGCACCTCTGACCTTTTTGATGTAAATAGGTTGTAATCCGTCGAAGGGTGGGTTAATGTTTGGTTGTGTATCTGTCATAAGCCTGCTTCCAGTTTTTCTTCACAAACACAAGGGATTTCATGACACACTGGACATCCCGAAGTATATTTGCTGATTGTGTCTTTCATCTTAATGCCCGATAGGCTTGCCAGTGTAAAGAGCCAAGCGAGTACATCTGCAAACTCTTTTTTAATTTCTTCTTTATTGCTTTTCCTCAAAGCACGTGAAAGCTCTCCCACTTCTTCAGTAAACCACATAAAAGTTTTAGATAAACCACGTTTAGCATCTTTTTTTAAATAGGTTTTTTCGATGAGTTTTTGGAAATCGTCTATTTCCATTGGATTATAAATCTTCCATGTTTAGAAGTTCCTCACCGTGCCAATTTGGAATAAGTGTATGTTTTATACCCAACACATCTAATACCTTTGCCGCTATAAAATCCACCTGATCAGTTATGGTCTTTGGATTATTGTAAAATCCGGGCATGGCGGGTAAAATACATGCTCCTGCAGAAGATAATTTTAACATCGCTTCCAGATGAATGGAGGATAAAGGAGTTTCGCGTGGCACTACTGCAAGTTTTCTTCCTTCTTTAATGGTGACACTTGCTGCACGCTGGACAAGGTTATTTGAAATCCCATGTGCAATAGAGCACAGGGTGTTCATGCTGCAAGGAATGATTACCATAGCCTTGATGGGATAACGGCTACTGGCAATTGTTGCACCAATATCTGAATTATTATAATGGATGATATTGTCTGAAGCATAACCTAAAAAATCCACAAGATTTGGCTGTTTGTGATTTAAATCAATTCCTAATTCATGTTTAATAATTAAAGCGGCGGCATCTGATATTACTAAATGGATATTGTATTCCATTCTACAAAGGATTTGCAGTAGACGTTGCGCATAAACGGCGCCACTTGCACCTGTAATTCCAACGATAATATTTTCCACTTTAAACTCCTTAAATGTGAAATGGTTTTAACACTGAAAGTACATCATAAATAGCATGAGTGTAAACGGCAATCCCCAACCCTCTAAATATGAAGATAGTGGATAGAACTATGCCAGCTAACAAACGGAACATAAAATTAGTATAAGTAAATCTATCGCCTAAAGTTCCAACATAGTGCAGAGCAGTGAATATTAGGGCGGCAGTGATAATACTTATAATTATACCGAAGGGTTTGTTTGTTTTTAATAGGTTCGTAAGTATGAAATAAAGTAATGAGATTAAAAGGAATCTGAATACAATCTCCTCGTAAACACCTGCTCCTACAGAGAGAATAATTCCCATCCACAGATCTTTTGAAAAAGACATTGCCAAGACGTAAGTGAATAGGATTTTATATACAATAAATCCAAGTCCATAACCTACAAAAAGTGCATAAACCGCACTTTCTATAAACATTGAAATAAATATTACAGGGTTAAGGCGATGTTCCTTTTCTACGTAAAATACAGATACGAATAGAAGGATAATAACTAGCGAATTAAATATTAAAGAACCGTTTTTACCAAGTAAAATCAGAGGGGTTTTAACAATTACATCAGCAGTATTTTTGACGCCCGAGCCTTGTATAGCAATTCCTATTTCGTATATTACCAATAGAGGAAGGATAAACAGAAAACTATTGGCTAGGCTCTTTGAGCGGTGGAAATACAACTTCATTTATGTGAACAGTTTTATCATAAAGGATATCGCCGCAATGTATCCAAAACCCCATCAATAGTAAGGGAATCCATGCGGCTTGCCACCAAAAATTTTACAAAGTTATAATGTGTTCCAAACTGCCTACAGACAGACATTCTATTAAACCATAAATAATTGAAAAGTGAAATTAGTATAGCAGTCAATCTTTGGGGTGTCAATAAAGTTTCAATATTGAAAAATGAACACCGTATGGCGTTATAGAAGGTTGAAGTGTGCGAATGGATTAAGTAATTAAACTTCAGGTAATAATTATGGCTTTAAACTAAAAAACATTTGACAAAAGTGGTCGGTGTGCTAGAATTTTTATAATTATATCCATGTGTTAAATAACGTAACGACAAGTGTGTTCGTGTTATGTTGTCGCTAAATGGATGAGGATTGTATATGATCCATATGGTACTCTCAAAGATTATGATTACAGAGACAAGCGACCATCAGATTATTGTCTTGAAGGAAAAGGAAGGGCAGCGTAGTTTCCCTATTGTTATAGGACTCAATGAGGCGTGGGCGATTGATCGTGCGGTTAAAGGAGTTACAACACCTCGCCCTTTGACGCATGACTTAATCACCAATGTTATTGAAGGTTTGAATGCGGGGGTGTTAAAAGTTGTTATTAACGACCTGCGGAATAATACATTTTATGCAAAAATTGTATTGCAAAAAAATGGTTCTACTGTGGAGATTGATTCCAGGCCAAGTGATGCTATTGCATTAGCGATGCAAAGAAATACGCCAATCTTTGTGGCTAAAAAGGTTTTGGAAGATGTGTGTAGTTCTGCGGATAATCTTTGATAAACAGGAGGGATGGCCGAGTGGACTATGGCGGCAGTCTTGAAAACTGCTGGAGGCGAAAGTCTCCCGTGGGTTCGAATCCTACTCCCTCCGCCATGTACATTGCTCTAGCCATACAAAATTTTAAGATTGCTTGCGGTGCGCCAGTATGAATTAATAAAACCACGGATTTCATACAAAAATGATGTCCGTGGTTATTTTATTATTAAAAACGTTTCTTGAAATAACTAGTCTAATACGGAGAGGTGGCTGAGTGGCTGAAAGCGACGGTTTGCTAAACCGTTGTAGAGACAAAATCTCTACCCCGGGTTCGAATCCCGGCCTCTCCGCCATTATTGTTCTGATATATAACCATCTTAGATGTAAAAAACTCTTGCTTGTTTTTAGGTTATACAGTGTTATGTGTTGACACAAAAAAATTTATGGATATAATGCCTCCGTAAAACGTTTTCAAATAACAAGTCTATGCCAATTACATGAAGATTGGAATTATTGCGGATACGCACGATAATATTAATGCCATTCAAAAAGCAGTTCATTTTTTTAATACACTGGATTTAAAGTATGTTATACACGCAGGCGATTATGTTGCCCCTTTTTCATTAAAAGAATTAATGAAACTGAAGGCGAAATTTATAGGCGTGTTTGGCAACAATGATGGCGAGCATAGAGGATTGCTTGGCGTTTGTGAAGATATTCATGAGCCGCCTTACGATATTATTTTGAATGATAAACACATTATTGTAACACACATGATTGAGAGTCTTTCAAAGAGGTCAATAATGAATACAGATATCATTGTTAGTGCCCATACGCATGTTCCAGAGGTTAGGTATGGAAGTCCAATGTATATCAATCCTGGTGAATGTTGCGGGTGGTTAAATGCAAAAAGTACTGTAATGGTTTTAGACCTTGATAAATCGTCTGTAGAGATTATTGATCTTTCAAGGGTATTTTCAGGTAAAGATTAGAAAGTGTACATAAAATTTCCTAAAAAAGTAGTTGTGTTTATTATCTTTTGTTTGCTGAGTTTTACTGCTTGCGGTTGTGTTTTGCGCTCTCTCACAATTGATTCTGAACCTTCAGGCGCAATGGTTTATTTAGATGACGAACCCATTGGCGAGACACCTGTAACAACAACTTTTACTTACTACGGGACGCGAAAAATCACCTTGGAAAAAACAGATTCTGAAGGCAGGCTTTTGTATGAAAGAAAAATTGTTTATGAAAAAATCAAAACTCCATTTTATCAGATAGTTCCTTTGGATTTTTTTTCTGAAATAGTTATACCTGTAAACCTGAAGGATGAACATCGTTTTACTTACCAGTTAGATCCCATAAAGCAGATACCCAAAGAAACGGTGCAGAAAGACGTCATTAAAAATGCAGAGGAATTACGGGAAAGATTAAGGACGCCTGTAGCCCATTAGATAATCTTTATAATCTCATCAATAGGCTTGCGATAAGTTGGTTCTGGAATATCCATTGGATATCCGATGGGTGTCATTACCACTGGTTCAATTCCGGGATGTAGGTTTAAAATAGATTTTACGACTGGCACTTTAAAGGCGGCAATCCAGCATGTAGCTAATCCTTCCTCCGTTGCGGCAAGGATAAGATGATCCATTGCGATTGCGGCATCAATATCTGCATAGTTTTTGCCATCACTTCGCTTCCAAGCCTTTTCAGGAGTGCTACAGACACAGATGATTACGGGCGCCGTATAAAACCATTTTTCATCGTAAGCCTTTTTCAATTGTAGTTTTGTTTTTTCATCCTTGATAATAACAAAATAGACAGGTTGCCTGTTGGCAGCGCTAGGAGCAGACCCGGCGGCTTCTAATATTCGGGTTAGCTTTTCTTTTTCAACTGGTCCTGGCTTGTAGGAACGTATACTACGTCTTTTCTTCACGATTTCATAAATATTCATGTGCTCTCCTCTCAAAACTCAATTATTTTCCAACGATTAATGTTTGCGTAAAATCGAAGCATAGGACTTGCGTTTACTGCTACAGGATAACCTACCATACGCATAAATTTTACATCCAGATATTGATTGGCGAATGCATAAGAGGAAGAGAGGTCTATATTGTGCTCTTCGACAAGACGCTTAATAATCTTTGCTTTTCCACTGCTATAGGAATGTATTCCATTTATTTCTCCTGTAATTCTGCCTGCTTCGTTTACAAAAAGGTTAGTCCCTATACCTATATCGGCGTTACAATGCTTTTTGAAACACTCAACCAAAGGGCTCAATGTCCCAGACAAAAGAATAATTACGTATCCTTCGTTTTTCAACCTGTCTATTTCATTTAATGCGGCTATTGAAATATGCGGCGAAATCCGTTCTTTAAAACACTCTTTTACGGTTGATACGATTTTTTCATATTCTTTATTTTTTAGATAATATTTGTTTTTTCTAACATATAAACCTTTTAGACGTAACAGGTTATTTATAAAGGCGCTTGCGAGCTGGAATAGATCTTTGGAGGTGACAATCCTTTTTTCAATAAGATAACGGAAAAGGACCCTTTCTGAAGAGATATTCTTGATAATTGTTCCGTCAATGTCAAAAATGGCTGCTTTTTTCACAATACGGATTTTACTAACTATAAGTGCTTCTTTCAATAAAAAATTTGTTACAAGGTAGTATTTTATGCATACAACATGTTGATTTGTTCTTAAAAATCTATTAAATTGCAAATAACTAAGGGTGAAAAATACTTAATTCTCAATATGTTGTAGTAGTTTTTAAAAAAAATACAAAATATTGTGTTTTCTTCTTGACAAAGTTTTTTTTTATGATATATTTTCTCACCGTAACAAACGTACAATATGTTGTATGGAGAAGATGATGGATATTATAGGGGAAGGAGGTGGTAACTAAAATTAAGGTATGTACAAGGTATAGGATTTTTAGCCAAGTTTATCGGTGGGACTCTATGTGTTTTTCACGGTATAATTTTAAATATTCAAAAATAGTAGGTTAATTTAAAGACAAGGGAATTCATAAATATACAGAAAAGGAGATATGGGGCAATGACAACGGCAATACTGGAAGGGCCTATAGTAGATAGAATCAGTTGTAAAGATGAGGTACAGTTATACATAGAAGAAAAGTTAGGTGCCTTCGATTCGGTAATTGAAGGGCATGATTTTTTAGAGATTGATGGCGATATTGATGGAAATACTCCGCAAGAGCATTTCCTCAAGATTATCAACCATAAGTTAGAATGTGCTTTTTCAATCAGTATTGATGCAGTGATTAGACAGGATTTAGAGTTTGTTATAAATGCCCTTGAAACTGGAATAACTGTGCGGCTGCACGGCGTTACCAGGATTGTTGGGTATTATAGTCGTATAGCAAATTGGAATAAGTCGAAGATTGGCGAATTAAACGACAGACATGTGGGAAGATATTCGGTACGGTAAACAAAGGTAGATTTCTCCCAAGGACCCCTTTGTTATGATGCCATTGCAGTGTAATCATTACGCTGCAATGGCTTTTTTATTAGAATGTAAAGCAAGATATTGCCTAAATTAAATGCTTTATTTTGCCCTGGGATTTTATAAAGAATTAAAATCTCAATGTGAGTTATTAAATTTTTAATTTAGCTCGCACCGGGAATAGAAGACGGCATTCTAACGGTAAGTACGGGACAGTGAGATTTACGTACAACCTTTTCTGCCACACTACCCATCATGATGTGTGAAAGCCCTGTTCTGCCGTGAGTGCCAATTACAATAAGGTCTGCTTCTATTTCCTTGGCGGCGCTAATAATCTCATTGAAGGGCACTCCGACTACTATGATAGTTTCTACATCCAATAAATCCATTGTGCCGTCAGGCAGGCTCTTCATCAAATCTTCGCGGACTTTAGCTATATCAATGTCGTTTGGTTTATAAGGGCTGAATTTGTATATCTCAGTGTCATATAAACGAGAGTCTATCACGTGCATTAGATATAACTTTGCTTCATCTTTTAATGCCAGAGAAATAGCGTATTTTAAAGCAAGATACGAACATTCGGAATGATCTACAGGGCACAGAATTTTCTTTAATGTAATCATAATGCCTCCACTAAATTTTTATACCTATAAACCAATACCGTCAATCGTTGTGTTGCATGCTGAGCACATTGAATTGACGATGTTATTTTCGATAATTTGGTATCCATATCTTTTTATTAGGACCTTCTTGCATTTATAGCAATAGGTGTTTTCCCCTCCGTCTCCTGGTACATTGCCTTCATAAACATAGCGTAAACCTGCCTCCATGCCAATCTCACGAGCCATTACGAGTACATCTACTGGCGTTGGCGGTTTTTCGATTAACCTATACTTTGGATAGAATCGGCTGACATGCCAGGGTATTTCAGATCCCACGCTCTTTATAAACTCGGCGATTTGCCTCAGTTCAGATTCCGAATCATTAATTTCTGGAATAATCAATGTGGTGATTTCAAGCCAGATGCCCATTTCTTTATAAGAACGTATGCAATCAAGCACTTGTTCTAATCGTGCCCCGCACAGTTTCTTATAGGTCTCATCAGAAAAACTTTTTAAATCTACGTTAGCGGCATGAAGATATGGTTTTATTGTCTCAAGGGCTTCACGTGTTGTATATCCATTTGTTACAAATACATTTTTTAAAGACTTAGTGGTGGATATTTTGGCTATTTCATAAGCATATTCGAAAAATATGGTAGGTTCGGTGTATGTGTAGGAGATACTCTTACAGTGATAACGTAAGGCATCGTCAACGATTACTTCTGGTGCAACATCTTTACCTATAATCTGGTCATGATCTTTTGGCAGTTGTGATATCTCATAGTTTTGACAATTCAGGCATTTAAAATTGCATCCCACTGTGGCTATGGAAAAGGAAGTAGTGCCGGGATAAAAATGGTAGAGGGGTTTCTTTTCAATGGGGTCAATATTTTCTGAAATGAGTTTTCTATAAACAAGTGAATATAAGATTCCTCCATGATTTTCCCTGACCCGGCAAATGCCTTTTTTCCCATCCTCAATAATACAGTGATGACGGCATAAGTAGCATCTAACTCTATTATTCTCAAACTTCTCAAAAAACATGGCTTCTTTCATAAAAATCAATCTTACAGTTTTTTGTTTATTCTGGCAAGTGTTTTTGTCTCATCCCAAAGAAGATATACAAAATTTACTTGACAAAAATGTTAATTTGATTATAATAATTAATATTATATGTAAGTTGTTCTTAAATATATGGTACATTACGAAAAAGGTAAACCCTAAGTGATTAGGGGACACAAAGTGAACAGGATCTTTGAATATCAATAAAGATAGCCTCACTACCGAATAGTGTATGGGAAATAAAACTATAAATAATTTAAAGATAGCCTTGCTCACGAGAATGAACATTCTCGTGGTAAGGCTTTTTGTTTTTAATGTCAAAAAAACAGAATATAGTTTAAAAGAAAGTAGTTTAAGAAATTATTAAAATAACTTTGACACATTTTCCAAAAGGAGGTGTCCAAAAAATGTTATATAACTTATTTAAGGTTGGATTAACTTAACAATTTTGTAAGGAGAGTTTAGCTATGAAGTTGAAGAAAAAAAATAGTTTCGGTTTTACTTTAATTGAATTATTGGTCGTAATTGCCATTATTGGCATATTGGCGGGTATTTTATTGCCTGCATTAGGCAAGGCGCGTGAATCAGCGCGCAGAACACAGTGCGCCTCTAACCTAAAACAAATCGGGTTAGCCATCAATATGTACAGCAATGACAACGGCGGGGCATTTCCCGCGGTTAGCGGCACTGCCGTAACTGATGGAACGTATTCCTTGGGACAATTGTTTAATACATATATTCCTGATAGAAAGGTTTTTAAGTGTTCAAGCGATACTGGCGTTACCGATGCGAATAATCTGCTATTAACAGTTGGAACTGCAACAGAAGCAAACACTTCATTTACTACAGCCAGATGCAGCTATGGTTACGATGATAACCATACATCAAATGACGACCCAACAGTTGCTATCGCAGCGGATGCACATGGCGGCACAGGCGGTACTGCCGCACTCTCAGACAACCATGCTTCAAAGGGACAAAATGTGCTGTACATTGATGGACATGTGGAATGGAAGGGTACCGCTACATGTGGTTATTATGATAGTACCACTGGCTATGATAATATTTATAGTGATGCCACAGGTACGACAACAGACACGTATATCTACGATTAGTAAAGCTATTGCTTTTTCGGTTGACGATGATGATGTGTGATAAGCGGGGGCGCTTATCTTACTAAAGATTCATTTAAAAAAGGGTAATATCCATTTACAGATATTACCCTTTTTTGTTTTTACTGAGAATTCAACTTTCAGCAGATAGAATTCATTTGTTAACCACCAACTGCCAACGGCTTACAATACCTCGTTCATACTCCCGCTACGATAGCCTTCCATATCTATCGTAACGTATTTATAACCTATTTCTTTGAGTTTTTTAACAAGCTCTGTTCGCCTGCCGTTTTGTAATAGCATAGGTATATCTTCAGGCAATACCTCAATTCGTGCGATTGTATCATGGTGTCTGACACGGAATTGTTTTAAACCGATACACCTCAGATATTTTTCTGCTTCGGATACGATAGCTAATTTCTCCTCTGTAATAGACTCTCCGTAAGGAAATCTGGAAGACATACAGGCGTATGAAGACTTGTCCCAGTTGGAAAGTTTGAGATGTTTTGATATTTCACGTATGTCTGCTTTCCTCAATCCGCATTCTTTTAAAGGGCTTCGCACTGCAAGTTCTTTAGCGGCGTCTGAGCCTGGTCTATATTCATTTGTATCGTCATAGTTTGCGCCATCAGCAACATTTTTATATCCCTTTTCTCTGGCAATTTCTTTGAGCTTCCCAAATAATTCTGATTTACAGAAGTAACACCGGTTGGGTGGATTATCGGCAAATCCCTTTATGCCGAGTTCGCTCGTATCAATAGTTATATGCGTGATACCGATTTCCTTGGCTATCTTCTTTGCCTCTTCGTATTCATAATCCGGATAAGTCTCTGAACGTGCAGTGACGGCTAAGGCTTTGTTTCCAAGCACATCATAACAGACCTTTGCCACAAGTGAGCTGTCCACTCCCCCTGAAAAAGCAACCACAACACTCTCAAGGGATTTTACATTTTCTCTTAATTTTTCAAGTTTTTTTTGTGTATCCATAAGTTCATGTATAGAATTTCAAAACACCCTCTCTGTCATTCCCATGAAAATGGGAATCCCTAGGAAAAATGACAGAAAAAGGCAAAGTCGTTTTGTCTTGCATTGCAAAACAAAACCTAATTAATTCTTTGCGCCCTGCAGTGAATTTTAGGACAAATCAAGCATTTTCTGAATGGCTACCCTCGCCTTTGCCGCCATATCGTCAGCAACTTTTACTTGATAAACCATATCCTCCAAAGACCACAACACCTTTTCTAAACTAATAAGTTTCATGTTGGAGCAATTGGCAAGTTGCGTGATTGCATAAAATTGTTTTTGCGGATTTTCCTTTCTTAAGCGATGCAAAATGCCGGCTTCTGTGCCAATTATAAACTCTTTGGCATCGGTTTCTTTGCAGTATTTAGCAATGCCTGTCGTGCTGGCTACATGATCGGCCAACGCAATTACGTCTGCCGTACATTCCGGATGGACAACGGTCTTTGCGCTTGGATGCGCGGACTTCAACTTGATAATATGTTCTGCTAAAATCCTGTGATGTGTCGGGCAATATCCTTCCCAAAGTATCATTGGGCGATTCAGTTTTGATGATACATAGCCTCCAAGACTTTTGTCAGGTACAAAGAGTACCTCGTGATCTTTAGGAATGGACGACACGATTTTCATTGCATTGGAAGAAGTGCAACAAATGTCGCTTTCAGCCTTAATTGCGGCTGTGCTGTTCACATAACAAACCACTTTGGCATTTGGGTATTCCCGCTTCTTTATTTTAAGTTCCCGGAGAGTTATCATATTAGCCATAGGGCAGCCGGCATGTTCATCGGGTAACAATACCATTTTATCAGGGCAGAGAATTGAAGCCGTTTCTGCCATAAAATGGACGCCGCAGAAGACAATTACATCAGCCTTCGTTTTTGCCGCCTGTTGGGAAAGACCCAAAGAATCACCTGTAAAATCTGCAATATCCTGCACCTCGCCTCTTTGATAATTATGTGCAAGGATTACAGCATTTCTTTTGGTCTTCAATTCCTTTATTTTGGCAATTATTGCAGTCACCGTGTTTAATTACTTACCTTATAGAAGTAGCGGAAGTTAAATGGAAAATCCCATCGAGGGTTCAGGTTTGCAACCCGAACCTCTCATTTTGATTTGTTATAAACGTTCTTGATCTTGCAAAATATTTGGGTTCAAGTTACAAACTTGAACCCGACAAGGACGCTTTAAAAGACAAAAACCCAACGGCTGTGCCTTTTTCTGTCATTTTTCTTATAGATTCCCATTTTCATGGGAATGACAAAGGGGGTGTTTTGAAATTCCTATGCGTTAAATTAGATTTTAATCATAACAAAGCATAAAATGTTTTTAAATGTTTTTTTTGAAATTATGTAAAATGTGTAATTTTAAGTAGTAAAAGGACGTTTCAAAAATCGTTTTCACTTGACAATAAAAACCATTCTTGATAACATTATTTCGCCTAAGTATGACGTTTTTAATGATTTCCAAGAATTTTGGCTATAATCGAACAGTGAAAATACTTAGGGCGATTAGCTCAGTTGGCTAGAGCGCTTGCTCGACAAGCAAGAGGTCACTGGTTCGAGTCCAGTATCGCCCACCATTGTACTAAGTTTATGTTCAGGAATTTCAAAAATTAAAAAACATTAATTCTGAATTCTATTGAGTCATAGCAAGGAGTAACAAACAAGTTTTAAGAATATGGTTAAGGTTACATTACCTGACGGGACGAAGAAGGAGTACAAAGACAACACAACTATCGGGGAAGTCGCAAGTAATATAGGGAGTCGTCTTGGTGAAAAAGCATTAGCGGGAAATGCCAGCGGTGTACTCGTAGACCTCAGCTATCCTATCAAAGAAGACATTTCTTTGTCAGTAATCACGGAAGATACAGAAGAAGGTTTGGAAATCCTCCGGCACAGCACATCACACATTATGGCTCAAGCAGTCAGTCATCTCTTTCCAGATGTTAAATTCGGCATAGGTCCTACCATTGAAAATGGATTTTATTATGATTTCGATTTGCATCACAGTCTGACAGAAGAGGATTTAAAAAAGATCGAAGATGAAATGGCAAGGATTATCCGGGAGGACATCCCGTTTAAAAGAACTGAAATGCCACGTGATGAAGCCATAAAGAAAATGGAGTCGGTTGGACAGCCATTCAAGGCAGAACTCATTAGGGATATCGAAGACGACAAAGTATCCTTTTACACGCAAGGAGATTTTGTTGATTTGTGCCGCGGGCCCCATATTCAGCGTACAAGTAAAGTTAAGGCGTTTAAACTTCTGAGTGTGGCTGGCGCTTATTGGCGCGGGAAAGAAACGAACCCCATGCTGCAGCGTATTTATGGGACTGCATTCTTTACAAAAGCCGGCGTTGACAAATATTTAAAATTTCTGGAAGAGGCTGAAAAACGTGATCATCGAAAGATAGGGAAAGATTTAGACCTTTTCAGTTTTCATGAAGAAGGTGGCTCAGGGCTAACCTTCTGGCATCCAAAGGGTGCCAGAATACGCAGCATTATAGAAAATTTCTGGAGGGAAGAACATTTTAAAAGGGGCTACGACATAGTTTACAGTCCGCATATAGCAAAGATCAATTTGTGGAAGACAAGCGGTCATTGGAATTTTTACCGCGAGAGCATGTATTCTCCCATAGATGTAGATGGGCAGGAATATATCCTAAAACCCATGAATTGTCCATTTGCCGTGCTTATGTACAAGACCAAACTACGCAGTTATCGTGATTTACCTTTACGTTGGGGGGAGCTGGGAACTGTGTACCGATATGAAAGGTCGGGCGTCTTGCATGGATTATTGCGTGTACGAGGGTTTACTCAGGACGATGCACATATATTTTGCACCCCAGAACAGTTGGAAAACGAAATTTTAGGGGTTATTGAACTTGCTCAATTTATGTTAACAAGTTTTGGGTTTAAGGAATATGATATAGAATTAAGTGTGCGTGGTAAGGGAGAGAAGGAAAAGTATATCGGGCGGGATGAGGTTTGGGAACATGCTGAAAATGCCCTGAAAATTGCCCTTGAGAAGAAAGGGCTAAAATATGCCCGCATGGAAGGCGAGGCAAAGTTTTACGGTCCTGCTATTGATATTAAGGTTAAAGATGCCATAGGGCGAGGGTGGCAGGGTCCTACTATTCAGGTGGACTTTAACCTTCCAGAAAGATTTGATGTCAATTATGTTGGTTCTGATGGCTTCCATCATCGTGTAGTAATGGTGCATCGCACAGTCCTTGGCGCTATGGAACGTTTTGTTGGATGTTTGATAGAGCATTATGCAGGTGATTTTCCACTATGGATTGCGCCAATTCAGATGAGGATATTGCCCATTACGGATGTGCATATTGATTATGCAAAAAAATTGCAAGCACAGTTGCTTTTGAAGAATTTTAGGGTAGAATGTGACACGAGCAGTTCCAAGATTAATTATAAAATACGGGAAGGTACTTTGGGAAAAATTCCTTATTTGCTGATTGTTGGTGATAGAGAGATGAAGAGCGGCGCTGTTGCTGTCAGGAGCAGAAAAAAGGGCGACGAGGGGGTTTTCTCAATCGAAGATTTTATAAAAAATGTTGAAACTGAAATTCTGCAGAAAAAGTAATTTCAACTTTTTAGGAGGAGAAAATACATTTCACAAGAACTAAGAATTAACGAACGCATCCGCGCTTCTACGGTGCGGTTGATAGATGAGAATGGCGTACAAATAGGGGTTATCAGCAAAGAGGAGGCTATTACAAAGGCAAAGGGGGTTGAACTTGACCTTGTGGAGGTAGCGCCAGATGCAAGTCCGCCTGTCTGTCGAATACTAAACTACGGCAAATTTAAGTATAAACAAAAGAAAAAGCAGCATCAGAAGCAGCATGTAGTTCAGCTGAAAGAATTAAGATTAAGGCCAAAGACAGGCGAGCATGATATTCAGACAAAAATCCGGCAGGCAAGAAAATTTTTGGAAAATAAAGACCGTGTGCTTATTAACATGATGTTTAAGGGGCGCGAGCGGGCTCATTCAGAACTGGGTGACGGCATCTTAAAACAAATTGCCGTCGCATTGGAAGACGTCGCCAAAGTAGAAAAGGACAGGATATCGGATGAGCGCAGAATGGGGATGATTCTAGCCCCGAAGTAATGTCCGGTGTACGGCGTATATAAAACTAATAATAAGTAATAAGTGGTGAATGACAGGTGACGAGTAAATGCGATTGACCGTCAGATCGCTCATAAATATATATTCTTATGTATTTTTTAACTTGAAAATAAACCACATAAATGTTAAATGGAGGTCTTATAGATGCCAAAATTAAAAACACATAAAGGGCTTAAAAAGAGGATAAAGGTTGGCGCAAGGGGTAAAGTTACGAGGTCTAAGCCTGGTAAAAGCCATTTAATGTCTGGAAAATCAGGAAGACTAAAGGGGCAATTGAGAAAGAAAACAGGCGTTTCTCATGCCTTTAGCAAAATCATGAAAAGGGCTTTAAATTAGTCGTAAAAATACTTATTAACTTTTTTTGAAGAGAGAATTTTAACATGCCAAGAGCAACAAAAGGTTGTGCAAGAAAAAGGTCTAGAAAAAGATTATTAAACAAGACAGAAGGTTACTGGGGCGGAAGAGGGAATCTGTACCGCAAAGCCATGGAGACCTACATACGTGCTATGGTGTTTTCTTTTAGAGATAGAAAGGCTCGCAAAAGAAAATTTAGAGAACTTTGGATATCCAGAATCAGTGCTGCTGCCAGAGAGCGCGGTATTTCCTACAGCCATTTTATTCGCGGATTGATTAAGGCAAAAGTGGATTTAAATAGAAAGATGCTGGCTGAAATGGCCGTGAATGATAAGCCTGCCTTTGATAAGCTGGTCGAACAGGTAAAGGCAACAGCTTAGAAATACCTTGATTCACTTTCTGTAATATTGCCTCTTTCAAATTCGTATCGTTTATGAGATAATAGGCACGTCATTTCCTGATATTGATACAGGGGATACGTGCCTGCTTTTTTATATACTTTTTAAGAATTCATTTTTTATGATGAAGCATATAGAAGAGGTAAAAAACAATTTACAAGACGAAATTAAGTTGGTTACAACATTAAAAGATGCAGACCAGCTTAAAATAAAATACTTGGGCAGGAAGGGTATTATTAATGATTTAATGAGGATTATTCCCACTATACCGTCCGACCAACGCGCCTCATTCGGACAGCAAATTAACTCATTAAAGGTTGAAATTACCAATATTATTGAAGAGTTAATAAAAAAGTTTTCTTCAGAAACTGTTCCAAAGGCTAAGAAGGAAATATTCGATGTGACTTTGCCAGGCAAACATCCTTTTGTGGGGAAAAGACATCCGCTTACACAAACGATTGATGACATCAAGGAAGTCTTTGCGCGATTGGGTTTTGACGTGGCTTACGGTCCGGAAGTAGAATCGGAATATTATAACTTTGAGGCATTAAATATTCCTGCCGATCACCCCTCTCGTACTGATTTTGACACCTTTTACATCAAAAACGACGTTCTTCTAAGAAGCCAGACATCAACCGTGCAGATTCGTATCATGGAAAAGCAAAAACCGCCTATTCGCATTATTGCGCCGGGCAGGGTGTATAGACCTGATACGGTTGATGCCCGCCATTCATTTATGTTTCATCAGGTAGAAGGCTTGCTGGTGGACGAGGGAGTGAGCTTTGCAGATCTGAAGGGGGTATTGAACCAATTTATTAAAACCTATTTTGGTCAAAATGTTCAAATGCGTTTGAGACCATCGTTTTTCCCTTTCACAGAACCTAGCGCTGAGGTGGATATTTCTTGTTCTATCTGTGGCGGCAATGGGTGCAGCGTGTGTTCGTATAGCGGGTGGGTGGAAATATTGGGGGCTGGCATGGTTGACCCAAACGTGTTTAAGGCTGTGCACTATGATGCTGAAAAATATACTGGCTTTGCGTTTGGAATGGGCGTTGAGCGGATTACCATGTTAAAGTACGGCATTAATGATATTCGTCTTTTCTACGAAAACGACATGCGGTTTTTATCTCAATTTTAAATGAAGATTAGCTATAACTGGTTAAAGGAATACGTCAATTTTTACTTATCTCCAGAGGAACTGGCTGATAAGTTAACTAATGTTGGATTAGTGGTTGCTGATATTCAAACCGTGGATGACGATTTCTGCATGGAAGTAGAAGTTACCTCAAACCGCCCTGATTGCCTTGGATTTATTGGCATTGCTCGCGAAGTGGTTGCGGCAGTGGGTGGAAGTCTGCACTTTCCGGAAACAGATTATAAAACTACAAATAAAGAAATATCGAAATTTATAAATGTTGTTGTGGAAGATTCAATGTTGTGTCCTCGTTATACAGCTCGTGTAGTGCAACATATCAATTTGGGACCTTCTCCGGAATGGATGCAAAAGAGGTTGAAGTGCATAGGACTTAGACCTGTAAACAATATCGTTGATATCACAAATTATGTAATGATGGAGACAGGACAGCCACTCCATGCTTTTGATTTGGACAAGTTATCTGATAAGAAAATAGTTGTAAGGAAGGCTATGAGCGGGGAAGAAATAGTTGCCATAAATGGTGCCAGAAGAGCGCTCTTTCACGATATGTTGGTTATTGCTGATAGCAAAAGACCAATTGCTATTGCCGGAATTATGGGGGGCAAGGAAACAGAGGTTTGTGATTCAACAAGAAACATTCTTCTGGAATGCGCACAATTTGAGCCAAGGCAGGTACGGCGCACCTCAAAAACGTTGGGCATCACTTCCGATTCGTCATACCGCTTTGAAAGAGGCGTAGACACTGAAGGTGTAGACTTTGCTTCCAGAAGGGCAGTAAAACTTATTAAAGAATATGCAGGCGGAGAAGTTGCCAACGGCGTTATTGATATAAGGTCAAGAAAACATGCGGCAAGTAAAATTACACTTCGTATGGAACGGCTCCATAAAGTACTGGGAATAGAGATAAAAAGGGATGTAGCCAGCGATATCTTAAAGAGGCTGCAATTTAATGTTTTAAATGAAGTAGATGATTTTATTGATGTGGAAGTGCCAAGCTTTCGGGAAGAAATATATCGTGAGATTGACCTGATTGAAGAGATTGCCAGAATATATGGTTTTAATAATATACCTACAAAAACCTCTATCAGCGTCCGCGGCAGTGTAAAGAGTAAATATGAAGTTGTCGAGGATTGTATTCGTCAATTCTTAATTGGTATGGGATTTTATGAAGTTAAAACGTTTAGCATTGTTGACACTTCACCGTTGCAGTCGGTGAATTTATGGTCAGACAAAAGCGGCATTGATATTGCCAATCCACTTAGACAGGAAGAAAGCCGTTTGAGGACGTGCCTGCTGCCAAGTCTTATTAATGCCAAGAGATATAATGAGAATCACGGTATTGAGCAGGTGAGAATATTTGAAATTGCAAAGGTCTATCTTGCAGGCGATAAACTACCGCAGGAAAAGACTTGCCTGTCTATACTTGCCGATACTGATTTTTTTACTTTGAAGGGAATTGTCTCGGCGTTATTATTAAATTTAGGCATCTCTTCAAGATGTGAATGGACTGTGTTCAGCGAACTGCGGTTATTTGCGGATGAAAGAGCCGCAAGGATACAATCAGGCAATATAACTATTGGATACATTGGGGAGGCAAGCAAAGAGTTGGGATTCAAGACGTCGCCATGTATGGTAGAGTTGGACATGGATTATTTTGTAGAAAGTTCAAATATTAGCAAGAAATACCAAGCCTTGTCACAATATCCTCATGTCTTACGCGATCTTGCAATCATTGTGGACGAAGAGGTAACATGGGTGTCTATTGAAAAATGTGTTATGAGCGCAAAGGCATCCTTTCTAAAGGAAATAAACTTCTTCGACGTATATCGCGGCAAACAGATACCCTCAGGGAAGAAGAGCATTGCCTTTAATATTTGTTTTCAAGCCGCAGACCGAACACTGAAAAGCGAAGAGGTAGATGCCGCACAGCAGATCGTCCTTGACGCCCTTTATAAAACACTTGGCGCCGAGTTGAGAAAGTGATAATAATGAATGTAACACTTTATCAAAAGATTCAGAATTGAAAGAAGAAGTAAAATATCTCGATGATAATAAAGCAAGATTTCTTGAAAATATCAGGACATCAAGTGATACAAAGAAAATCGTTGAAAGGGGTAAAACACGGTATGGAACATTTGAATTTGTAATTTTGAAATTGTTTTGAATTTCGGATTTTGTGCTTCGGATTTAGCAGTTTTTAATGAACAAAAGAACTTAAAGAGAGTTTTAACAAGGTAATACTACAGGGAACTATTTACACACATCAAAATACTGCAAACCGTTTTTGCGTCTCTAATCAAGCCCTTTTTTATCATCTCTAAAGCCTCAGATAATTTTACCTGTACTATGCCCTTAATTGATTCGTCTGACTGGTGATTTGTTTGAGTCTTAACAAGGTTGGTAGCCTTAAAGAGGTGCATAGTTTCGCTTAAAATGCCCGGTGATGGATAAAGAATTATAAGCGGTTCGAGTTTGCCTGCCCTATAACCCGTCTCTTCTTCCAATTCGCGTTTTGCACAGGCGTAGAACGTTTCGCCTTTATCAAGCGTACCTGCTGGAATTTCGTAAATAGTCTCACTGACGGCGTGCCTGTGTTGTTGTAAAAGGATAATCTCATCTTTTGTTATGAAAGGGATAATTGCCGCTGATCCCGGGTGTTCTATCACCTCTCTTACTGCCTTTTTCCCATTGTCTAAAACGACTTCATCTCTTCTTACGTTTATTTTTTTACCGGTGTAGATAATCATAAAAACTCCTTATAATTCGAACAAAACAGTAACAAAGCAGGTTTTGCAACCCTTGGGGGGTTCACTTTGCAACTTGAACACAAATATTTTGCAAGATCAAAAATGTTTGTAATAAATCAAAATCAAGGGTTCAGGTTGCAAACCTGAACCCGCAGTAGCTTTTCGATCTATAGTAAACGCAAAAAGAAAGTTGTCATTCCTGCGAAAGCAGGAATCCAGTTTTTGCTCTATTTTTCTAGATTCCCACTTTCGTGGGAATGACATTGTGATAATACAATATCAACTTTTTTGTTATGTTCACTATAAGTTAAAAGTAATTCTTTTACCACTCAGTCATCCACCTAAAATATCGTATTTTTATGGGAGTAACGGAGCGATCAACAATTGCAACCAGCTTCTTTTCAGCAAAGGTTTGAGATGCACTGCTATTGACAATACGTGCGGTGACATACACAGCAAATACATTGGAATGCGTGGTGATAAGATTCGCAATGGAAGTAAAGATAAGGTCTTTTTCGTCTTTTTCATCAATAAATCCATCGCCGTCATTATCGGCGTTATCCGTTCCAAAATAATTCATACCCGAATTATTCGTTCCTGTAACGCCCGTTATCGTACCAACTGTGCTAAAGGGTCGTGCATTTAAAATATTGTTTATCAGAGAATATCCAGTTTTGGATTGAATCAAGGTATTCCATGTGTTCATAGAGGTATTTGTGCTTGTGCCGGGTAAGGCAGCAAGCACGCCGTATGGCGCAGTATTGATGTTAATACGTCCCGGCACCTGAATTTCAGGGCCATCAATATCTCCAGCCTGACTGCCCGTATCAGTGCCAATTGCACCGTCGGCATCGTCATCAATGCCGTCGTTTTTTGGATCAAGGACGGTGAGGTAATCCGAAATGGTAGTGAATGTGCCACCGA
>JAHFOX010000122.1 GCA_023261445.1 Planctomycetota bacterium | reverse complement strand
GGCCTCGGCAAATTATCCTTTTTGCACCATTGATCCCAATGTGGGTATAGTCGCAGTACCTGACCAGCGATTAGATGAAATAGCCGAGATAATCCCTACTGAAAAAATTGTTCCTACGTCGGTAGAATTTGTTGATATTGCAGGGCTTGTAAAAGGCGCAAGTGAGGGTGAGGGTTTAGGAAATCAGTTTCTTGGTCATATCAAAAATGTTAATGCAATTTTACATGTTGTACGTTGTTTTGAGAAGAGCGATATCATTCATGTCGAGGGAAACATTCATCCGATTAGAGATATCGAGATTATAAATACTGAATTGATCCTTGCCGATATGGAAACAGTAGAGAAGCGATTGTCCAAAAATGAGAAATTAGTAAAAACAGGGGACAAAAATATTATTGCTTCAATTGGCGTGCTAAAAAAGATTCGTGACGGCTTAAATGACAACAAACCTGTGAGATTACTAACATTAACAGATGAAGAAGAAAAACATATTGATGATTTGCATTTAATGACTGCGAAGCCGGTTTTGTATGTCATTAACGTTTTTGATTATGAGATAGATAAACAGTATATTGATATTGTCACGGATTATTCGAAAAAGGAAAATTCCGGGTGTGTTGTTATTTCGGGAGATATAGAATCAGAAATTGCCCAGATGGAGCCGTCTGAGAGGGCGGTTTATTATGAAGAGATGGGAATAAAGGAGTCCGGACTGGAGAAATTGATTCGTGAAACATACAACCTATTGGGCTTGATTACTTATTTTACAGCAGGTCCCAAAGAGGTAAAGGCATGGACTATTAGAGAGGGGACTAAAGCGCCGCAAGCTGCCGGTGTGATTCATTCCGATTTTGAACGCGGGTTTATTTGCGCAGAGACTTACAACTATAACGATCTCATTGCACAGGGTTCAGAACAAAAGGTCAAAGAAAAAGGGCTCTTAAGGCTTGAGGGGAAGGAATACATTGTGAAAGATGGGGACATTATGCATTTCAGGTTTAATGTGTAAGCTAAGTTCTGCAATGGGACGCAGATGAATGCTGACAAACGCAGATAAAACGGATACTTACACCTTATAAAGATTAACATTTTTAAGAAGAATTTATGCCTTTCGAAGTAGCTTATTTTATTTTTAGCATTGTGTCACTGATAGTTGTTTGCTTTATATTCTATGGAAAGTATTTGTTTAAACGTAAAAAATGAAGCAGGCATGGGTATAAAATTATTTATATGTCCTTTGTCCGGGAAAGTAGTATTCATTATTTTGATGCTTTCCATTTTCTGTTTCGGAGAAATACACGTGGCATTAGCTCAGAATAAGAAAGTTCATGCCCCTGAATTAGCGGGCGGTACGGCTTGGTTTAATGTATCAAAACCACTGACTATTGCTGAATTAAAGGGGAAGATGGTGCTGCTTGATTTCTGGACGTATTGTTGTATTAACTGCATGCACATCATTCCTGACCTTAAAAAGCTGGAAGCAAAATATCCGAAAGAATTAGTAGTTATAGGGGTGCATTCTGCAAAGTTTGAAAATGAGAGAGAGTCAGAAAATATCAGGCAGGCTATCCTTAGATATGAAATTGAGCATCCTGTGGTTAACGATAGCAATTTGGCAATCTGGCAGGCTTACGGCGTGCGGGCATGGCCTACACTCGTCCTGATTGATCCAGAGGGAAATATAGTTGGTTCTGATACCGGAGAAGGTCATTATGAGGTACTGGACAAATTAATTGGTGAATTTAGTTCGAGGTATCGTTCTAAAAATCTCATTAATGAAAATCCTATATCCCTATCATTAGAAAAAGATAAATTAGGTTCTAGTTCACTTTCATATCCCGGTAAAGTATTGGCAGATGAGACGTCAAGCCGTTTGTTTATTGCAGATTCCAACCACAACCGGATAATTATTACCGATTTAGAAGGTGAGATTATTGATATAGCCGGCAGCGGTAAAATGGGCAAGAGCGACGGTTCGTTTGCGGAGGCTAACTTTAAACATCCGCAAGGGATGACTATTCACGATGAGAACTTGTATGTGGCTGATACCGAAAACCATCTTATTCGTAAATTGGATTTACAAGCAAAAACGGTAACGACGATTGCTGGTACAGGCAATCAAGCGGAATTTATGGCTTCTGGTGGAATGGGCGTATCGTCCCCAATGAATTCACCGTGGGACATAGTCTATTTAGATGACAAGCTTTACATAGCCATGGCCGGCGCACATCAAATCTGGGTAATGGATTTAGACACTAAAGTGTTTCAACCCTTTGCTGGTAGCGGGCGGGAGGGCATTGCTGATGGAACGCTTGACGGCTGTTCTCTTGCTCAACCCAGCGGTATAGCTATCAACGATAATAAATTATATTTTGCGGATAGCGAGGTGAGTGCAACTAGATACGTTGACTTGGTTAAGATGTCAGTAAAAACACTTGTTGGGAAAGGGCTTTTTGATTTTGGAGATAAGGATGGCAACCATGAGGAAACACGTTTACAGCATCCTCTTGGCGTTACAACTTATAATGGTCTTATTTATGTTGCTGATACTTACAATCATAAGATAAAGGTGATAAATCCCACGGACAATATATGCAGGACATTTTTAGGCAATGGACGTGCAGGATATACAGATGGTAAAGAGCCTCAATTCTACGAACCCGGAGGTCTCAGCGTTGCCAATAATAGACTTTACGTTGCCGATACTAATAACCACGCCATTCGTGTGATAGACATGAAAACAAAAGAGGTCAGTACATTACAGATTAAAGGTATAAAATAATTGCATGAGAGATAATCAGATAACTGAATTATTTTTACTCCATCTCAGCTTTGGTTCGCGGGCGGCCTTTACTTCGTCAGGACGGCCAATGGGGGTGGTTTGCGGCGTGTTATGTACTACTTCTGGTTGCTGTTCAATATCTTTAGCTATCTGGATCATGGCTTCAGCAAAGGCGTCTAGTGTCTCGCGTGATTCTGTCTCCGTAGGTTCTATCATCATGGCTTCTTCTACAATCAATGGGAAATAAATTGTAGGGGGGTGGAAACCATAATCCAGCAGTTTTTTAGCAATATCAAGCGCTGAAATATTTTTTTCCTTTTGCTTCTTTGCAGAGATGACAAATTCGTGCATACAAGTCTTTCCGTAAGGAATATCGTAGTATTTTTTGAGTTTGTGTCTTAGGTAATTGGCATTCAGAACGGCATATTCACCCACCTTGCATACTCCCTCCTTGCCTAGAGATAATAAATAGATATATGCCCTAATCATCATACCAACGTGGCCGTAAAACGCCCGGACTCTACCAATTGAGTCTGGGTAGTCATAATTCAGGACATATTTATTTGACACTTCAGCCACAGAGTTCACAGAGAAATATAGGTGCGAACGGCCGTTCATACTTACAATTTTTCCCTCTGTGTTCTCTGTGGCTAATACTTCGATTCGTGGAATAGGTAAAAATGGTTTCAATTTCTCAGTAACACCGATAGGCCCAGCGCCAGGTCCGCCGCCGCCGTGCGGGGTGGAAAATGTCTTATGAAGGTTCAGATGCAGGATGT